>NZ_QROZ01000005.1:0-75594 GCF_003475205.1 Collinsella sp. AF36-3AT
CACTTAATGTGCTCTCCGTGCGAGCAGGACTGTCCGAGCAGACGACTTCGCATGCCGCCGGGCAGCCGGGGCCGACATCCCCCAAAGATTTTCAAAAAAGTTGTTGACGCGCGCGTAACGACTCGTCTAATATATCCCTTGCGCGATGGACCTGTAGCTCAGTTGGTTAGAGCGTCCGGCTGATAACCGGGAGGTCACAAGTTCGAATCTTGTCAGGTCCACCACTTTCTTTCGCAATAAACACCCCAGCGAGAGCCGAGTCGCCGCTGGGGTGTTTATTACTGTCTCCGTGGGGGTTTAGCTCAGCTGGGAGAGCGCGGGCTTTGCAAGCCTGAGGTCAGGGGTTCGATCCCCCTAACCTCCACCATGATGGACCTGTAGCTCAGTTGGTTAGAGCGTCCGGCTGATAACCGGGAGGTCACAAGTTCGAATCTTGTCAGGTCCACCATCAAAACTGTGAAGAGCCCTGGGGCGTTGCCTCGGGGCTTTTTTCTTACCTACTGAAAGTAGTCAAAAAAGCCCCGCCCCAAATTAACTACTTTGATTTTGTGTGCTGTGCGAAAGTTTGGGTAGTATAGCTATTCAATGCGGCGGGCTGCCGCGTGTTAACCGCTACGTACCGGAGGTGTTCCATGGTTCGTGTCGACATAGAGACCATCGTCATGGCCGCCGGTCCCGTGCCATCGCTTATCGTACTTCGTGAGCGCAGCAGCAAATCGGACTCGCCCGCGCCGCTGCGTTCCCTTTCCATTCAGACTGGTTCGTTTGAAGCTGCTGCCATCAGCCGCGGCATCGATAGCGGCCGCGCCGAGCGCCCGATTACCCATGACCTGCTGCTCGACACCGTCGACGCCCTGGGCGCCAAGCTCGAGCGCATCGAGATCGTTCGCGCCGAGCCGCCGGTGTTCTACGCGACGATTGTCGTACTGGCCGATGGTGGCGAGCGCAAGATCGACGCCCGTCCCAGTGATGCCATTGCCCTTGCCGTGCGCAGCAATGCTCCCATGTTTGTGGAGGACGACATCATGAATCGCCTGGGTACCGTTTCTGCCCATGCCGAGGAAGTCGACGACGAGCAGGAGTTCGAGAAGTTCGACGAGTTCGTCCATACGCTCTCCCCCGATGATTTCTAAATGTCTGGCACGCGAGCGGAGAGGTCGCTGATGGGTACCCGCGTATCGGCTGAAGCGGCCGCCATCGCGCGTGAAGCCCAGATGCGCTCGGAGGCATCCGAGGCGGCTCGCATTGCCTATGTGACGCAGGCCCGCACGCTTCGCGAGCGCCGCGGCTCGTTTATCAAGATGGTTGTCGTCTCCGCCCTTGTCGCGGCAATCTGCTCGCGCCTTCGTGGTACAGTTGGTGCGCTTGGGTTTTCGATTTCAACAGGCTTGGTAATCTGGGGTGTGGTCGATGCAGTAATGCTGACCAACCAGATCAAGGTACTCGACAAGCGCGCGATGGATATGATGCGCGCCCGCGACGCTGCCGCCAAGATCGCTGCCGAGGCACAAGAACTGTAACGACGCCAGACTCGATGGGAAGGTCTAAAGATGGCACAGGATATGCAGGACGCCGGTAACGTCTCCGCCGAGCTCGACGCCATGGTGTGTGACCTGATCGGCGCGTTCTTGGACGACCTTGCCGCCGGTGAAAACCCTGGCGTGGTCGTGGCAATTGAGGACGCTGCTTCCAACCGTTATCTGGCGGCGCTCGATGAGGATGGCGAAGAGGCGTGCCTCGAGGCGGCCACCAACTTTATCTCCGAGCATAAGATGGGTCTTAAGGACGAGGGCCTGGGCCGTATCGCCCGCTATGCCATCGGCTATACCGGTTGTGTCGAAATTGACGGCGGCTATCACGACGCCCTGCTCGTGAGCTTCTTCGAAACCACGCTCGAGAGCGGTTTTTCGGCATACGTGCTGTATGAGGGCATGGGTGCCGGCGATGGTTTTATGTGGAGCGACCCTGAACCTGCAGGTGAGGAAACCCCTCTCATCTAAAATCGCTAAAATAAACGAGTTTTCGGTAAAAGGCTCAATATTCCCGCTGAGCGTTGTGTTGCTGGGCGGGTCGCATACGCGTGCCGTTTGTATATGGATAGAAGATAGGGGAACTACATGCGCGTAGACAATCTGAGGAACATCGCCATCATCGCCCACGTCGACCACGGCAAGACGACGATGGTCGACAAGCTCCTGCGTGCCACGGACGCCTTCCGTGCCAACCAGCAGGTCGAGGACCGCGTCCTGGACTCTAACGACCAGGAGCGCGAGCGCGGCATTACGATTCTCGCCAAGAACATCTCTATCGAGTACAAGGACGTCAAGATCAACGTCATCGACACCCCGGGCCACGCCGACTTTGGCGGTGAGGTCGAGCGCGTGCTGCGTATGGCCGACGGCGCCCTGCTGCTGGTCGACGCTTTTGAGGGCCCCATGCCCCAGACCCGCTTCGTGCTGCGTCACGCTATCGACACCGGCCTCAAGATCATGATCGTCATCAACAAGATTGATCGTCCGGGTGCTAACCCCGAGAAGGCCTACAACGACTGCCTGGACCTCATGGCCGACCTGGGCGCTACCGACGACCAGCTCGAGTTCGCCATGGAGCATGTCATCTACGCGAGCGGCGTCAATGGCTTTGCCCGCCATGACCCCGAGGACGGCAACATGGACATGTATCCGCTGCTCGATATGATCATCGACGACATGCCTGCGCCCGAGGTTGACGAGAACGCCCCGCTGGCCATGCAGTGCGTGACCATCGACCACTCCAACTTCGTTGGCCGTATCGGCATCGGCCGTGTGTACTCCGGCGCCATCCACCAGGGCGACCAGATCTTGGTTGTCAAGAACGACGGCTCCAGCACCACCGCTACCGTCAAGCAGCTCTTTACCTTCGACTACCTGGGCCGCACCGAGTGCCAGGAAGTCGGCGCCGGCGACATCGCTGCCGTCGTGGGCATCGACCGCACCGATATCGGCGATGTCTACACCGATCCCGAGAACCCCGTTGAGCTCGAGCCCATCGAGATCGACCCGCCGACCCTGTCCATCGTCTTTGAGGCTTCGACCTCCCCGCTCGTCGGTCGCGACGGCGACATCGTGGGCGCCCGTCAGCTCAAGGAGCGCCTGTTCAACGAGGCCGAGAACAACGTGACCATGAAGATCGAGGAGCTCGAGGACAAGAGCGGCGTCGAGGTCTCGGGTCGCGGCATCCTGCACCTGTCCGTTCTGATGGAGTCCATGCGTCGCGAGGGCTTTGAGTTCCAGGTTGGCCGTCCCCGCGTTCTGTTTAAGAAGGACGAGAACGGCAACAAGATGGAGCCCGTCGAGCAGGCCGTCGTCGAGTGCCCGGACGAGTACTCGGGCAAGGTCGTTGAGGTCTTCGGTACCTCCGGCGGCATCATGACGAGCATGGATACCTCGGGCATCGTGACGCACCTCGAGTTTAAGATCCCGACCCGCGGCATCATGGGCCTTAAGAACCGCATCATGAACGTCACCCACGGCGAGGGCGTGTTCTACCACACCTTCTTGGAGTATGGCCCCTACGCCGGCGAGATCGGCAACCGTCAGAACGGCGCCATGATCTCCATGACCACCGAGAAGGCCGTCGCCTACGCTCTGGGTACGCTGCAGGAGCGCGGCCAGCTGTTTGTTGAGCCGGGCACCGAGTGCTACGAGGGCATGATCGTGGGCGAGCGCAGCAAGGCTGGCGACATGGTCGTCAACATCGCCCGTACCAAGAACCTGGGTAACCAGCGTTCCTCGACCTCCGATATCTCCGTCCAGCTGGTGCCGCCCCGCACCTTCTCGCTGGAGGAGGCGCTGGAGTACATCGCCGACGACGAGCTGGTCGAGATTACTCCCAAGAACATTCGCCTGCGCAAGCGTCTGCTCAACGCCACCGACCGCAAGAAGGCCGCCGTCCGCGCCGGCCAGGTCAACAAATAAGCGCTGGGGCTTATAGCGTCTAACAAGAAAGGGCGCCGACCGAGATGGTCGGCGCCCTTTTTGGTGCAAGGGGGACAGGTTCGCTTGCACCACCACAAAGGTGCCTGTCCCCTTTGTGGTGGTTGGCGGCTAGGCGGTGGGGAGTTCCGGCGTATTAGCCGGCTGTTGCGACTTGAGGTGAGCGTTGCGCCAGATGATCTGGATAACATAGCCGAGCGTGAAGACAAAGGCCACGCCGCTGATGAAATCGCCTACGAGGGGGATTGCCGTAAGTGCACCTGCGATCACGCCGCCGGCGGCCGCCATGGCGTAGCGGTTCTGGCTGTGTCCGACCATGCGCGCGATCGCGCACCCTGCAAAGGCGCTCGACACCAACGCGATGCCGATAACGCCGCACAAGAGGGTTCCGGCAAGCGGCAGGCCAGCGATTGAGATAATCAGCAGCAGGACGGCGGGGACGATAGCGACCGTGCCCAGAAGACCGCTCACCCACAGGGGCGTGGGGCGCTGGTGGAGCATTCCGGCGGCGCTGGCGGTCGCGCGCGGAAAGACGAGCTCGAGCAGCAGAGCGACAAAGCAGGTCGAGAGCGCCGCGGCGACGATGCCGCCGATGACATCGTTAACGGTGGAAGAATCCTCGTTCTCGGTGCGGTCGATCTTGAGCGCGCCGACCTCGGCTCCCGCGGCGCGCTCGGGGTCCTCGGAAACATGGGCGTTCACGGTGCCGGTGATGTGGGCGTTCTTGCCCAGGATGAGCTTGTCGGCCCAGACCTCGACATCGCCCTCGACGGTGCCATCGATGGTCACCGTATCGCCCGCGAGCGCTGCCGACTTGGTAGAGCCGCGCAGGGCAACCGTCTCGCCTATCGCATAGAAGCAGTTGGCGGTGCTGTCGGAATTGAGCACGACATGCTGACCGACGACCGTGACGCTGCCATCAACCGTAGTCTTGGCAATGTCGATGGTGCGCGCCGCAAGACGAACGGCGCCGCCCACCGTGCAGTCGCGGATCGAGAGGGTATCGCCCGCAGCGATGATATCGCGGTCGATGGAGGTGTCGTCCAGGTTGAGGCTCTGACCTGCCCAGTACAGGTCACCTTCGACGCCGGACGGATTGGCGTCATTGTCGGTCGCAAGTACGTTGCCTGCGGTGTCCGTGCCGGCAAGAGCCGTAGCGGGAAGTGCGGTGAGCGCCAGAGCGATGAGCGCGAATAGGATGGTGATGCGGCCCCACGCTTTACGGCGTTGGGTCGACGGGAATTGATTGTGGGGCATAGTGAATCCTTCGTCAGATGCTCGATATGCACCTAACAGGGTACCCAACGCGTGGGCGCTCTAAAAGAACCTCTCGGTTGCATTTCGAAGGATGAGCCCGCGCAATCTACTTTTTGTGGTGCAAAAAGCGCGCGATGTCTTCTTCGGTGGGGCTTTTGATGTCAAAACGCAGCGACAGCCAGCGCAGCCCCATGGTTACCGCAACGCATACGATCAACGCGGTGATGTTGCTGACGACGCCGCTCATGACAAGGCATACATAGCTCGCCGAGCCGGCGATGGCTGCGATGGCATAGAAGTTGGTGCGCTGGAAAATGCCCGGTACCACGCCCATAAAACTGTCGCGCAGCATGCCGCCGCCCACCGCGGTGAAAAAGCCCATCATGATGCACACCGCCGGCGCAAAGCCGTAGACCAGTGCCTTGTCTGCTCCAGTGGCGGCGTAGATGCCGACCGAGATGATGTCGAGCAGGGGAATGAGTTTTTCGGGCTTGTCGACGATTGCCGGGAAAATATAGATGATGGCTGCCGTGGCAATGGAAAGCGGCAGCGCCATTGGCTGGTTGAGGATGTAGACGTTGCCCACCTGCAGCGTCATGTCGCGTAAAAGACCGCCGCCCAAGCCACAGACCACGGCGAGCGCAACTGCACCCACCAGGTCGAGTTTGTGCTCGCGCGCGACCAACACGCCCGAGATTGAAGCCGCGACGACGGCGAACATTTCGAGCCAAAACGGGATGGCGACCATGGCATCCGTGGCGTGTGAGGTAACGGTCATAGCGGCGACGACGGGCAAGATGGGGTCCTTTGGATTACGGATTTGGACAATGCCCGTACATAGTACATGTTCGGCGCCGATTGCGACCCCATTGCTCGGCAAACGGTCGGGACTGGGTGGGGGCGTGGCGTTGCTGGAATGCCAGGGGTCCAGAACATGTACGTCACGCTCCAAAAACGACATTTTCCGACATCTTTGAAGGCTGACGTACATGTTTGGATTGAGCTCACAGCATGAGTGAGTTGATTTACTCACATCCGGTATATTTCCCCACTTCAACGGACATAAGAGTTGGATACCGGCTCAGAGCGAGAGGCCCTCAATGGATACCCCTGTTCTCATTTCGCATAAAACTGCATGGCTTGTCCATCATGCACCCCAGAATTTGGTTCAGTCTCTTGCGCGGCACGACTACCAGATAGGCGCACAAGGCATTTCCACCCAACAACGCGTTGTGCGCATACGACAGGCGCTTACCGACTGCGGCATTCCGTCCGATATGCTCAAGACTATCGATATCTCGGTTGTATTCGAGTTCGAGCGAATTCGCACCAAAGGCGTCATTTGCCACATGCTTGGACAAAATCTTCCCTACGAGCATATTAACGAGTTGACGCCCGGAGTCTTTATCACCGACGAAGCCTTCACCTTCGTGCTCGCTGCCGAGTGGATGGATAGGATCGAATATCTCGAATATGGCTATGAAGTTTGCGGCGATTATCGCATGAGGCTCAATCCCGCCGACCCTTATACCGAGCAACCAGCCACCACCTCCAAGGATGAAATAACCGAACTGCTCGATCGGCACCCCGGCAAACCCGGTGCCACACGTGCACGGCTCGCGCTCAGGCACATCTACGATCACTCGGCCTCGCCTATGGAGACCGCTTCGGCAATTGCCCTCTCGCTCCCAACAAGCGAAGGCGGCGTTGGCATTAGAGGTATCGAACTCAACAAACCGCTCGAGATCCCTCAACGTCTCTGGCATTGCGCCAAAGCTCGAACACTCAAAATCGATGCGCTCGTGACCTATAAGCGCAGGGAGCTCGGTATCGAATATAAGGGCGGTTTTCACGATGAGCTCGAGCGCAAGGGAGCAGATGCGGAGCGAGAGGCCGTTCTCTCCCAAATGGGATATCGAATCGTTACGCTCACTTCGGCTCAGTTCGGCAGCCAGCTCGCCTTTCACCGCGCCATGAACAACATTCGCGAAGCACTCGGCATGCCTCGCTGTACCGACACCGGGTACCAGAGAAAACAAAACGAACTACGCAAGGCACTTATCCGCAACTGGAAAAGCATGCGAGACGAAGAGGCACCTTCCGAATAGTGCCGCTCCCGTGAGCTCAATCCAAACGTGTACGTCAGCCTCCAGAGATGTCGAAAAATGTCGGTTTTGGAGGGTGACGTACATGTTTTTGAGGGAGGGGCAGGTTCGAATCCCTCCTCCTCCGCCGTATTTGCTTGTAAGGGACTCTAAACAAAAAAGCCCCCGTTTTCGGGAGCTTTCTCAACCAAAATGGCGGAGGAGGAGGGATTCGAACCCTCGTGACCTTATACAGGCCAAACGGTTTTCGAGACCGCCGCATTCAACCACTCTGCCACCCCTCCGCGTGGGGTAAAAACAAAGCAGGCTCGAAGGCCTGCTTTGGAATTAACTGGCGGAGAGTCAGGGATTTGAACCCTGGAGACGCTTTTGACGCCTACACGATTTCCAATCGTGCTCCTTCGGCCACTCGGACAACTCTCCGTTAAATGCGAAAGTCAGTATACACGAGGAATCGCAAAGTGCAAACAGAAAAGTTGGCATTTTTTAAAACGCTTGGCCGTGCTTGGCGCTGCAGTGGGGCTTGAGGTGCCAAAAAACGGCTTCCGACCAGCGTGGTTGATCAACTCAATTGTTCAAAAAAGGGTATTCATAAGCGACTTGGCAATGAATTTAAAAATCTTTGGGTGGTGCTGTGGGCCACTGGTATGCATTTTGCGACCACAGCCTTGTGCCCGTTGACCTGCGGCTTGGCTCAGCTTGTCCCCACGGCACCGTATCTTGTCAACAGATCCGTCAAGCTTTTGGTCAGCATTTGGTTGGAATGCGCATGAAACGTCGTGTGAGTATGGGCATATGTGGAGGTCATGAGGTTGTAGCTGCATATTCTTGCAGCCTAGGAGGTTGAAAGATATTATTACCAAGTCTTTTCCTGCTTCAGGCGCACCTTCACGACCTGAAGCCACATTTGCCCAGAGGAGGTGACAATATGAAGGCTTATGAACTGCTGTTCTTTGTTGACCCGTCGCTCGACCCCGAGACTCGTCTCGCTGTTATGAAGCGTATCGATACCACGATCGCTGAGGGCGCTGGCAAGGTCGACTCCGTTGACGAGTGGGGCAAGCGCAAGCTCGCCTACGAGATCAACGACCTCACCGATGGTGACTACACCCTCATCAACTTCCACGCAGATCCTACCCAGATCGCCGAGCTTGATCGCGTCCTGCGCATCACCGACGCTGTGGTCCGCCACATGATCGTCCGTCGCGACGACCAGGAGTAAGACTGTCGTTTTGGACTGGGCTTGTGCCCCAAGAGGAAGTAGTGAGTTATGAGCATCAATCGAGTGAACATCACCGGTAACCTCACCCGCGATCCCGAGCTGCGCGCCACCGCCGGCGGAACCCAGGTTCTGTCCTTTGGCGTCGCCGTGAACGATCGTCGCCGCAACGCGCAGACTGGCGAGTGGGAGGACTATCCCAACTTTGTCGACTGCACTATGTTCGGCACCCGCGCCGAGGCCGTGAGCCGTTTCCTGGCAAAGGGAAACAAGGTCGCGATCGAGGGCAAGCTGCGCTACAGCTCTTGGGAGCGCGACGGCCAGCGCCGGAGCAAGCTTGAGGTCATCGTCGATGAGATCGAGTTTATGAGCTCCCGTGGTGGCCAGGGTGGCTACGATCAGGGCGGTTACGCCCCCGCAGCTCCCGCGCCCGCAGCACGTCCTGCCGCACCGGTGGCTACGCCGCCCGCGGTCGACGTCTACGATGAGGACATCCCGTTCTAAGGGTTGTTCACCTATTTTTGAGTGAGAGGCGGCTTCGGTTCGCCGAAGTTGCCAAATGAAAGGTATTTTGACATGGCTAATGATTTTTCTGCACGTCAGCCGCGTCGTAAGTACTGCCAGTTCTGCAAGGAGAACACTGAGTTCATCGACTATAAGGACACTCAGCTTCTCCGTAAGTACATGACCGACCGTGGCAAGATCAAGCCCCGTCGCGTCACTGGCGCTTGCACGCAGCATCAGCATGACATCGCCAACGCCATCAAGCGCGCCCGCGAGATGGCCCTCCTGCCGTACACCGTCCCCGTGGTTTCCTCTCGTGGCAACCGCGACCGCGGCTAAGAAGGGAGACGCATCATGAAGGTTATTCTTCTCGATGAGATCAAGGGCAAGGGCGGCGAGGGTGACGTCGTAGAGGTCGCTCAGGGTTACGCTGAGAACTTCCTGTTCCCCAAGAAGCTCGCTGTTGCCGCCACCAAGGGCAACCTCAAGCAGCTTGACGAGCGTCGCAACAACATCGCCAAGCGCGAGGCCGTCCGTCTGGCTACCGCCAACGAGACCAAGGCTGCCTTCGAGGGCAAGACGGTCACCGTTGACGTCAAGGTCGGCGACGAGGGCATCCTCTTTGGCTCCGTTACCGCCGCTATGATCGCTGACGCCATCAAGGCTCAGCTCGGTATGGACATCGACCGCAAGCGCGTCGAGCTCGGTAAGCCCATCAAGGTTGCCGGTGCCCACACCGTTGCCATCTCGCTGTACCGCGAGATCAAGGCCGAGGTTGTCGTTCTCGTCGGCGTTACCGCCGAGGAGCTCGCTGCCGAGGCTGAGGTCGAGGAGGCCGCTGAGGTCGCCGAGGCCGAGACCGCCGAGGTCGAGACTGAGGCTGCTGCCGAGTAGCATTTGCTGCAACGCAACAATCTTGTTCTAAGAAGGGCGCTCTGGGAAACCAGGGCGCCCTTTTGTTTTTTGCGCTGAGTGAGTGTCATGGTGAACGTTGCGTCGAAGTCCTATATACAGGACCGTTCATCCGTTTGGTTCGGTGGTGATTGGCGGCGCGCGGCGCGTTTTGGGACCGTGACTGATACTATGGATGCTCGCAAGCGATATGAATGAGGATGCTCATGGCATATGACGATAGGGAGACCGGGCTGACGGTTGAGGACCGCGGCTCCAAGTTGGGTCTTCCCCAAAACCAAGATGCAGAGGCCAATGTACTGGCCGCTATGCTGCTATCGCCCGAGGTGGTCGAAGAGGCCCAGGTCGAGCTGCAGCCCGATGACTTCTACCGGCCCATTCATAAGACCATCTATACCGCGATGGTCGATATGTACAACAGCCGCATTCCCATCGACTCCATCTCGCTGATCGATTACCTGAGAAGCATTAACAAGCTTGATGCCGTGGGCGGCGAGGCCTATATTTTGGAGTTGATGGGTCAGACCCTGTCGCTCGTCAACTGGCAGCACCATGCCGCTATCGTTCGCCGCGATTCGATGCTGCGTGAGCTGATCGGCGCCACCAACGAGATCAACGCGCTGGCCTATAACGCTCCCACCGATACCAAAGAGGTCGTGGAGCTGGCCGAGAGCAAGTTGCTCAAGGTCACGGCGCGCGAGGTCAAGTCGAGCTACAAGACGCTGACCGAGTTTATGGTCGAGGCCTATAACGAGGCCGAGGAAGTGTGCCAGGCAGGCGGCCAGGCTGCGGGCGTGCCCACGGGCTTCCCGTCGCTCGACCGCATGCTCATGGGTTTTCGCGAGGGCCAGCTCATCATTATCGGCGCCCGCCCTGCTGTGGGTAAGACGTCGTTCGCCCTGAATCTGGCGCTCAACGCTGCCGCTGCCGGTTATACCGTCGGTTTCTTCTCGCTGGAGATGTCGGGCAAGGAAATTGCCCAGCGTTTGATTTGCGCCTATGCCATGATCTCGATCAGTGATTTTCGCACGGGCCGTATTAGCCCCGAGCAGTGGGCCAATATCAACGAGGCCACGCAGACCTTGTCCAAGCTCGATGTTCTGATCGACGATACGCCCGGCACCACGGTGACCGAGATCCGCGCCAAGAGCCGCCGCATGCTCCACAACAAGGAGAAGGCCATCATCATCCTGGACTACCTGCAGCTGGTGAGTCCTCCGCCGGGACGTCGCTCCGAGAGCCGTACCGTCGAGGTCTCCGAGATGTCGCGTGGTCTGAAGATCATGGCCAAGGAGCTCAAGATCCCGCTCATCGCGCTGTCGCAGCTCTCGCGTCAGGTCGAATCCCGTACCGGCAAGCGTCCGCAGCTTTCCGACCTTCGTGAATCGGGCTCCATCGAGCAAGACGCCGATATCGTTATGTTCTTGGACCGCTCCGCCGACGAGGCCGAGGCCTCGCGCGACGATCGACCCGACGAGGGCGTTACGCGTATCGTCGTGGCCAAGAACCGTTCGGGTCCGATCGGCGACGTCGACCTGATGTTCCTGCCGGCATCCACCAAGTTCTATGAGCTTGATGGGGCACATGCCGAGGAGTAGGACAGGCGCCCGTTGCACGGGTATACTGGGAATGTTTTGTGCTTCTGCGTGCCGGCGTGGCGCGTAGACAGTCCATGAATGTAAGGAGTAAACATGCCGTCAACCGTTTTGGTCGGTGCCCAGTGGGGCGATGAGGGCAAGGGTAAGATTTGCGACCTGGTCGCCGGCGACTTCGATGCCGTCGTGCGCTACTCGGGCGGCAACAACGCCGGTCACACCATCGTCGTCAACGGCAAGAAGTACGGCCTGCACCAGGTGCCCTCCGGCATCATGTATTCCGACCACGTGTCGGTGATCGGTAACGGCTGCGTCGTCAACCCCAAGGTTGTCCTTGAGGAGATCGACATGTTCGAGGCCGACGGCATCACCACCAAGAACCTCAAGATCAGTGGCAACGCGCATGTCATCATGCCGTACCACATCGATCTGGATGGCGCCTTTGAGCAGAAGCTCGGCAAGAAGAACATCGGTACCACCAAGCGCGGTATCGGTCCGTGCTATCAGGACAAGATGGCCCGCATTGGCCTGCGCATGCAGGACATGCTGGACGAGGCGCTGTTCCGCGACAAGCTGGAGACCGCTCTCGCCCGCGTGAACCCCGAGCTCGAGCTCATCTACAACCTGCCCACCTACACCGTGGACCAGATTTGTGACGAGTACCTGCCGATGGCCGAGCGCCTGCGTCCCTACATCACCGAGACGAGCCTGCTGCTCAACAACATGATCGATGAGGGCAAGGACCTGCTGTTTGAGGGCGCCCAGGCGACGCTGCTCGACATCGACCACGGCACCTATCCGTACGTGACGTCTTCCAACTGCACCGCCGGCGGCGCCATTACCGGCTCCGGCGTGGGCATGAAGAACGTCGACCGCGTGCTGGGCGTCATGAAGGCCTATATCACCCGTGTCGGTTCGGGCCCCATGCCCACCGAGCTTTCCTATGAGTCCGAGGCTGGCCACACGCTGACCGAGGAGGGCTATGAGTACGGCGTGACCACCGGTCGTCGTCGTCGTTGCGGCTGGTTTGACGGCCCTATCGCCAACTATGCCTCGCGCGTCAACGGCCTCACCGACATCGCCGTGACCAAGCTCGACGTGCTTTCGGCTTTCGACACCATCAAGGTGTGCGTGGCCTACGACGTCGATGGCGAGCGCTACACGAGCGTGCCCGAGCATCAGGTGCGCTTTGAGCATGCCAAGCCCATCTACGAGGAGCTCCCCGGCTGGAAGTGCGACATCACCGGTTGCCGCAGCTTTGATGAGCTGCCGCAAGAGGCTCAGGACTACGTGGCGTTTATCGAGGATCTGGCACACACCCGCGTGACGTTCATTGGCGTTGGCGCCGGTCGCGAGCAGATCATCAACCGATTCTGGAAGTAATCGGTTTATACGGTTATTGCGATATACCCCTTTGCAGCCCAGACGGGCGGCCGAGGGGTATATTTGCTTGCAAAGGGCTCGCGCGGAGCGGGCCATTCATCCATAGAGGAGGCACCCTTGAAGGCGGACACTCAAACCATCGACATCCTGTTGTTGGGCAGCGGCGGCCGTGAGCATGCTTTGGCAGCCAAGCTCGCAGCATCACCGCGCGCCGGCAAGCTCTACATCGCGCCGGGTAACGGCGGCACCGCGAGCTGCGGCGAGAACGTGGTTCTCGACGATTGCGATCCTGTGGCCGTGGCGGCGTTTGCCCAGAGCCATGGATGCGGACTCGTCGTGATTGGCCCCGAGGCTCCGCTCGTGGCGGGCGTTGCCGATGCCGTCCGCGCGGCGGGCATTCCCTGCTTTGGCCCGGGTGCCGAGGGCGCCCAGATGGAGGGCTCCAAGCTGTTCTCCAAGCAGCTCATGGAGCGCGCCGGTATCCCGACGGCAGCCTACGGCTCGTTTACCGACGAGGCTTCGGCTCTTGCCTACGTGCACGAGCAGGGCGCCCCGCTGGTCGTCAAGGCCGACGGCCTTGCCGCGGGCAAGGGCGTTATCGTGGCGACCGAACTTGAGCAGGCCGAGGAGGCCGTGCGCGAGTGCTTTGGCGGCACCTTTGGCGATGCCGGCAACACCGTGGTTATCGAGGAGATGCTGACCGGTCCCGAGTGCTCGCTGCTGGCCTTTACCGACGGCAAGACCGTGCGCCCCATGGCTACCTCGCAGGACCACAAGCGCGCGCTCGAGGGCGACAAGGGCCCCAACACCGGCGGCATGGGCGTCTACAGCCCGGTGCCCATCGTGACTGACGAGGAGCACGCCACCATGGTGAAGGTCATGGAGCAGACCGTGGCCGAGCTCGCTGCCGAGGGTATCGATTACCGCGGCTGCCTGTACGGTGGCTTTATGCTCACGCCTGCCGGTCCCAAGGTACTGGAGTTCAATGCCCGCTTTGGTGATCCCGAGACTCAGGTCGTGCTGCCGCGCCTTAAGAATGACCTGGTCGAGGTCATGCTGGCTTGTGCCAACTGCGAGCTCGATCAGATTGAGCTCGACTGGCGTGACGAGTGGGCCGTGGCCGTTGTCCTGACGAGCGCGGGCTATCCCGGCAGCTACGAGAAGGGCAAGGTCATCACCGGTATCGCCGACGCCGAGGCCATGGAGAACGTGACCGTGTACCACGCGGGCACTGCCGTGGTGGACGGCCAGCTCGTGACCAATGGTGGCCGCGTGCTTGCCGTGACCGCGCTGGGCGACACGTTCGAGAACGCTCGCAACCTTGCCTACGAGGCCTGCGAGAAGATTGATTTTGAGGGCAAGACCCTGCGTCACGACATCGGCCTGCGCGCGCTGCGCGGCCGCGACGCCTGGGATGCCTAAAATCCGAGAGGAATGAGACGGATGGACGAGAAGAACGAAGAGCTCGTGGATGCGCAGATCGTTGAAGAGGACAGCCGCATGTATGGGCACGCCGAGGGCGAGCCCGGCGGCGAGGTCGCTGACGAGCCGGCGCTGGTGCTGGGCGACGACGACCCACACGATGCCGAGCTGCACGAGAAGATTCTTTCGGAGGAGTGCGCCTGGAAGGGCAAGATCCTCGACGTCCACCGTCTTGAGGTTGAGCTGCCCAACGGTCGCCGCAGCGCCCGCGATATCGTTCGCCATCCGGGTGCGGCGGCCGTTGTGGCGCTGACCGAGAGCGGCAAGATCGTACTGGTGCGTCAGTACCGCACCGCTATCGACCGCGTGACGGTCGAGATTCCCGCCGGCAAGCTCGATCCAGGCGAGGACCCGCTCGATTGCGCCAAACGCGAGCTGCATGAGGAGACGGGCTTTAGGGCTGGTCGTATTCGCTTTTTGACGTCGATTGTCACGTCCTGTGGTTTTTGCGATGAGATCATCCACATCTACTTGGCTACCAAGCTCGAGTTTGATGCGCCCAACCCCGATGATGACGAGTTTGTCAACGTGGACCTGGTGCCGCTGCACGAGCTGATCGACGCCGTGCTCGACGGCAAGATCGAAGACGCCAAGACCGTTGTAGGCGCGCTTGCCTGCGACAGCATCGCACACAGGCTGGGCGGAGCGGAGATTTAACGAGCGGGAATGATCCCGCAGGTTTGTGTAAGTCAGCGAAAGTGCTCCATTTGAGACAAGGTGGCCTAAAAGAGGAGGGAAGCGTATGGGTATACGCGACCGACGATTGAAGGCCAGATTGTCCAAATGGAGCACTTGCAGCGTCGAGATGAAACGCGGTTTGGTAAAACCGCGTAAGGTGATTATGCTGAAGAGGTTTCTTTCGTATTACAAGCCCCAGATGGGGCTTTTTGTTGCTGATACTGTTTGTGCTCTGGTGCTTGCCGCCATTGACCTGGCGTTCCCCATTATCCTGCGCAATCTGACCGGTGGGCTGTTTACCCAGGGTCAGGCTGCCATTATGCAGGCGCTCGGCATGATCGCGGTGGGCTTGGTGCTGATGTATGCCATCCGCTGCGCCTGCCGCTATTTTGTGAGCTATTGGGGTCACGTGATGGGCGCGCGTATGGAGTCCAAAATGCGCGAGGACCTGTTCGACCAGTATGAGCGCTTTAGCTTTGCGTACTTCGACCGCAACAGCTCGGGCGACATGATGAGCCGCGTGGTCAACGACCTGTTCGATATCTGCGAGGCGGCGCACCACGTGCCCGAGTGGATCATCATCTGCGGCATCGAGATTATCGGCTCGTTTGTGATCCTCTTTACCATCGCCCCGGTGCTGGCGCTCGCCATGGCCGTGGTGACGGCGGCGTTTGCGGTCATCATGTTTTGGCAGAACATGCGCATGCGCGAGGTCTTTAGCGACAACCGCAAAAAGATCAGCGGCATCAATGCGCAGCTGCAGGATTCGCTGGCGGGCATGCGCGTGGTCAAGAGCTTTGCCAATGAGGAGGCCGAACGTTTCAAGTTCCGCGCCTCCAACAATCGCTATCTTTCGTCCAAGGAGAACATGTATCACGCCATGGGCGTCTATACCGCGACGTATGGCCTGCTCTCGGGTGTGCTCTATGTGATCGTGGTGCTGCTGGGCGGTTGGCTGGTTGCCCAAGGCCAGCTGCAGGCAGTCGATATGGCAACCTTCGCGCTCTACATTTCGCTGTTCTGCACGCCGCTCGAGACACTCGTCAATTCGGCCGAAATGTATCAGAAGGCTATCGCCGGCTTTAAGCGTATGGACGAGGTACTCTCGACCGCGCCGGATATCCAGGACAAGCCGGGCGCCACGGATCTGCAGGTGACTGCCGGCGCCGTGGAGTATCACGACGTGTGCTTTAACTACGAGGATGTTGAGCTGGGCGAGGGCGATGCCGACGAGCGTCCCGTTATCGACCATATGGATCTGTCTATCAAGCCCGGGCAGACCATCGCTTTGGTTGGCCCTTCGGGCGGTGGCAAATCGACGACCTGTTCGCTGCTGCCGCGCTTTTATGACGTGGCCGCCGGATCCATTAGCATCGACGGCCAGGACGTGCGCGATGTGACGCAGCAGAGCCTGCGTCGCGCCATCGGCCTGGTGCAGCAGGATGTCTATCTGTTTGATGGCACGATTGGCGAGAACATCGCCTACGGCAAGCCGGGCGCTACGGCAGGAGAGATCGCCGAGGCCGCCCGTCGCGCCAACATCGATGCCTTTATCGAGTCGCTTCCACAGGGCTATGACACGGTCGTGGGCGAGCGCGGCAGCCGTCTTTCGGGCGGACAGAAACAGCGCGTTGCCATCGCGCGTGTGTTTCTCAAGAATCCCAAAATCTTGATCTTGGACGAGGCGACGAGTGCTTTGGATAACGAGAGCGAGGAGGCGGTCCAGGAGTCGCTCGAAGAGCTGGCACGCGGCCGCACCACGATTATCATCGCCCACCGTCTCTCGACCATTAAACACGCCGATGAGATTGCGACCGTTGAGCATGGTCGCGTTGTGGAACGTGGCACGCACGAGGAGCTTCTCGCCCGTGGCGGCACCTATGCCCGTTACTATCGAATGCAGTTCGAAGGTGCGCGTGCGCACGAGCTCGACTGATTGATATGACAGGAAGTTTATGGCTGACAAGAACCCTTTGACTCCGGAAGAAGTGACGGAGTTATTCTCCGAAATCGATGCATCCGGTGTCTTGGATCCCACGCTTGCCAAAAAGCGCACCGAGCGCATGCGCGAGAAGGAGGCGGCGGCCAAGCGCGGTGACAAAGCGGCGCTAGCGCAGCTGCGCAGCGAGGACCGCGCGAGCCAGGCAAAACATATCGACCCGCTGTCCGAGGACGATCCTTCGGGTTCGCAGGTGAGTCATACCATTACGAAGACCGCGATGGCCGTGGTCATTGGTATTTTGGTGCTGATCGTGGGCATGCAGATTGGCTACGGCGTGATGCGTCGTCTGAACACCGCCAACCTGTCCGAGAGCGTTTCGGTCGATACCGTTTCGACGGCGCTGAAGGGCGGCCTCGAGTGGGGCAACGGCTTTACGCAGTTCCCACTCGACTTTACCGTCGATGAAGCCGATGAGCGTACGGGCACGGTCGAGGTGACGGTGTTGGACACATCGTCTGCCAACGAGCTCGAGCTGCTGTCCAACGGGCAGATCCAGGCCGCGGCGCTTGCGACCAACGCGCTGCTCAACGATAAGATTGACCGCGTGGTGTATAACGTTCACGCCTATATCGACGAGGATAGCAACATTCAGCACGATTCCTTCTTTGGCATGTTCCCCGCGCGGGGCCACCAGAGCGCCATCCTGACGTTCGTGTGGACCAAGCGCTCATCCAACGCCACGAATATCGACTGGAAGATGCGCATCGTGAGTATGGATGACACCATCGCCGAGCGCATTCAGAAGCAGGTGAACTCGGTGTCGTCGTTGATTGAGGACCCGGTGGTGAGCCAGACCAAGATTGACGAGGAAAAGGCCGAACGTGACCTGGAGCATCGTCTGCATGGCCGCGAGATTTTCCGCGGCGGCAAGCCCGACCGAACGCCGTCCGAACTGCTGGAGCAGGACAAGAAAAAGTAAGACGCCATCATCCCGCGTGAGCCACAAGCCCCGCGGGATGATTTTTCTGGGACGGGGATTAAAAATCATTATGCATAGAAAGTCATAATTATCATTTCGTAAACATTTCGATGAAATTAACGCCATGAGGCATGCTTGCGGTTACAATACCGCGAGGCCTAACTACACACCTTTAAGCCGGTCCTGTGAGACCGGGAAGGAGAATTATGGCGAACAACCATACCGCGGGCGCTGCCGCCCGCACCTTCGCGCCCAGCGAGCTTTGCCAGCGTATGCTGGCCAAAACCAGCAAGGGCACCTGCGGTCCCTGTATCCTGTATCTTGAGGATGGGACCATTTTTTATGGACGTGCATGCGGCGCCGAGGGCACCGCGACCGGCGAAGTCTGCTTCAACACCTCGCTCGAGGGCTACTTTGAGGTCATGACCGACCCGAGTTATGCCGGCCAAATTGTAACCATGACCTATCCGCAGATCGGCAATTACGGTATCGACGAGACCGATGTCCAGTCGGCCTTCCCCGGCGACGCCGTGCGCCCTGCGAGCGCTCCGGCTATGCGCGGCATGATCGTTCGCGACATGTGCGCCACGCCTTCTAACTGGCGCTCGGCCGTCAGCGTGCCGGAGTACCTGCGCGCTCACGGCATCGTCGCTATCGAGGGTGTCGACACCCGCGCTCTGGTGCGCCATCTGCGCGACAATGGTTCCAAGATGGGCATTATCTCGACCGAGATCTTCGACGTCGACGAGCTTGCCGAGTGTCTGGCCGCTGCGCCCACGCTGGTAGGCGAGAACCTGGTCAAGACCGTAAGTTGCCCCGCGCCTCACGAGTTTGTGGCCGCCGACCTGCCTGCCACGCATGACTTTGCGCTTGCGGCTGCCGCTCCTGCCCGTCACAAAGTGGTCGCCTACGACTGCGGTGTGAAGCGCGGTATTCTGGAGGGCCTGGTCCGTGCCGGCTGCGATCTCACCGTCGTGCCGTGGGATACGCCCGCCCAGCAGGTGCTCGACATGAATCCCGATGGCGTCTTTTTGTCCAACGGCCCCGGCGACCCCGATGCCGTGGTGGAGACCTATGAGCAGGTGCAGCAGCTGATCGGCAAGGTGCCGGTCTTTGGCATTTGCCTTGGTCACCAGATGATCAGCTTGGCGTGCGGCGCCCAAATGGAAAAGCTTAAATTCGGTCACCGTGGCGGTAACCAGCCGGTTATGAATCTGGTGAGCCGTCGCGTGGAGATCACCGCGCAAAACCACGGCTTTGGTCTGCTGTTCCCCAGTCTGGGCAAACTGATTCCGGAGCTTTCCGGCGGCGAAACCGAGCATGCGGCCGATGGCGACCTGCGCGCCTGGGTGCGTCGCGGAATCGCGCCGGTCGTGATGAACGAGCGCTTTGGTCGCATTCGCCTGACACATGTGAACCTCAACGACGGCACCGCCGAGGGCATCCAGCTGCTCGACGCCCCGTGTTTCTCGGTCCAGTACCACCCCGAGGCTTCGCCTGGCCCCACCGATGCCCACTATCTCTTTACCGCCTTTACGCGACTCATGGACGGCGAGGAGAACTACCTGGACACCGACATCGCGAAGGACCGCCTCGCCGGCTGGAATTTCGCCGAGTCCGAGAACGCTGCGACCGAGGAGAACTAACATGCCGAAACGTACTGACATCAAGCGTATCCTCGTTATTGGTTCGGGCCCCATCGTTATTGGACAGGCCTGCGAGTTCGACTACTCCGGCGCCCAGGCCTGCAAGGTGCTCAAGGAGGATGGCTTTGAGGTTATCCTGGTCAACTCCAATCCGGCGACCATCATGACCGACCCGGGCTTGGCCGACCGCACCTATGTTGAGCCTATCACCGCCGAGTTTATCGAGCGCGTGATCAAGAAAGAGCGCCCGGACGCGCTGCTGCCCACGCTGGGCGGCCAGACCGGTCTGAACGCCGCCGTCGAGCTGGCAAAGGACGGCACGCTCGACAAGTACGGCGTCGAGATGATCGGCTGCGACCTGGCCGCTATCGAGCGCGGCGAGGACCGCAAACTCTTTAACGAGGCCATGGCCGAGATCGGCCTGGAGGTCGCGCGCTCGGGCTATGCCTACAGCGTGGCCGACGCCGAGGCTATCGCCGAGCGCGTGGGATATCCCTGCGTACTGCGCCCGA
Source organism: Collinsella sp. AF36-3AT (assembly GCF_003475205.1). Taxonomy (NCBI): domain Bacteria; kingdom Bacillati; phylum Actinomycetota; class Coriobacteriia; order Coriobacteriales; family Coriobacteriaceae; genus Collinsella; species Collinsella sp. AF36-3AT. The sequence goes on from NZ_QROZ01000005.1 coordinate 20,189, forward strand.
GCTTTACCCTCGGTGGCGCCGGCGGCGGCATCGCGCATACCCACGAGGAGCTCGTCTCCATCGTGAGCCAGGGCCTTGAGCTCTCGCCTGCCCATGAGGTGCTGGTCGAGGAGTCCATCGAGGGTTGGAAAGAGTATGAGATGGAGGTCATGCGCGACCACGCCGGCAACGGCATCATCGTGTGCTCCATCGAGAACCTCGACCCCATGGGCGTGCACACCGGCGACTCCATCACCGTGGCGCCAGCGCAGACCCTCTCCGACCTTGAGTACCAGCGCATGCGTGTCGCGTCGCTCGCCATTCTGGAGAAGATTGGCGTCGAGACCGGCGGCTCCAACGTGCAGTTTGCCGTGAACCCCCAGACCGGCCGCCTGATCGTCATCGAGATGAACCCGCGCGTGAGCCGTTCGTCCGCACTGGCCTCCAAGGCCACGGGCTTCCCCATCGCCAAGGCCGCCGCTCGCCTGGCCGTGGGCTACACGCTCGACGAGATCGTCAACGACATCACCAAGGCAACGCCCGCCTGCTTTGAGCCCACAATCGACTACTGCGTCGTCAAGGTGCCGCGCTTTGCCTTCGAGAAGTTTAAGGGCACTGATCCTACGCTCACCACGCGCATGAAGGCCGTGGGCGAGATTATGGCGATCGGCCGCACCTTTGAGGAGGCCTTCGGCAAGGCCATGCGCTCACTGGAGGACGGGCATCAGGGCATTTGTGCCGGTGGCAAGGAGGGTGCCGACAAGCTGAGCGACGATGAGCTCGCTCAGGCCGTGGCAACCCCGACCGAGCACCGCATCTTCTTTGTGGTCGAGGCCCTGCGCCGTGGCTGGGACATCGCCCGCATCCACGCCATCTGCGGTATCGATCCGTGGTACCTCAACCGCATCAACGACATGGTGCAGGTCCAGGAGAGCATCCGCGGCCTGCGTGTGGAGGATATCGACGCCGACGCGATGCGCCTGCTCAAGCAGTATGGTACGAGCGACGCCGAGATCGCCGCGTTGACCGGCTCGGACGAGCGCTTTGTGCGCGCCTATCGCAAGGGTCTGGGCGTGGTTCCCAGCATGAAGACGGTCGATACCTGCGCTGCGGAGTTCTCGAGCGCCACGGAATATCACTACAAGACGTACGAGAACATCTACCGCACGAGCCCGGACGCCAAGAAGTGCGTGGCTCCCGACGAGACCACGCCGGCGGACAAGCCCAAGGCGATGATCCTGGGCGCCGGCCCCAACCGCATTGGCCAGGGTATCGAGTTCGATTACTGCTGTGTGCACGCGAGCTACGCGCTGGCGGCCCGCGGCTTCGAGACCATCATGGTCAACTGCAATCCCGAGACCGTCTCGACCGACTATGACACGTCCGACCGCCTGTACTTTGAGCCGCTCACCTACGAGGACGTCATGGACGTTATCGATGTTGAGCGCCCCGACGGCGTCGTGGTGACGCTCGGCGGCCAGACTCCGCTTAAGCTGGCGCGCATGCTCGAGGAGAGCGGCGTGAACATCATGGGCACCAAGCCCGATGCCATCGACTTTGCCGAGGACCGCGAGCGCTTCGCCGCTCTGCTCGACAAGTTAGGCATCATGTACCCGCCGGCGGGCCAGGCCACCTCGTTTGAGGAGGCCGAGGCCGTTGCCGCACACATTGGCTACCCGCTGCTGGTACGTCCGAGCTATGTGCTGGGCGGCCGCGGCATGATGATCGCCTACGATGCCGAGCATCTGCGCGATTACATGACCGAGGCTGCACGCATTAGCCCCGACTACCCGGTGTATCTGGATCGCTTCTTGGAGGGTGCGATCGAGTCCGATGTCGACGCCCTGTGCGACGGCGAGGAGGTCTACATCGGCGGTATCCTGGAGCATATCGAGGAGGCCGGTATTCACTCCGGCGACTCCGCGACGTGCATTCCGCCGTTTAGCTTTAGCGAGAGCCTGCAGGCGAAGCTCCGCGAGACTACGCGCCGCATCGCGATGGCGCTGGGAGTCCGCGGCCTGGTCAACGTGCAGTACGCCATTAAGGGCGAGACCGTCTACGTGATCGAGGCCAACCCGCGCGCGAGCCGCACCGTGCCGTTTATCTCCAAGGCCACCGGCGTGCCGCTGGCCAAGTGCGCGGCGCGTATCATGGCGGGCGATTCCATCGCGAGCCTGGGCCTGCCGAGCGACGAGCGTCAGCTGGACTGGTTCTGCATGAAGGAAGCCGTTATGCCCTGGGGCCGTTTCCCCGGTGCCGACGTTATCCTGGGGCCCGAGATGAAGTCGACCGGCGAGGTCATGGGTATCGCCAAGAGCTATCCCGAGGCATACGCCAAGACGCAGCTGGCGATCGACTACAACCTGCCCGACCCGAGCGCCGGCAAGGTATTCATCAGCGTGTGCGACCGCGACAAGCGCCACATCCTTTCGGTCGCCCGCATCCTGCGCTACCTGGGCTTTGACATCTGCTCTACCGAGGGTACGGCGCGCGTGCTGCGTGGAGGCAACGTGACGTGCGAGATCGTGGAAAAGATCAGCGGCCCGCACGACGGCGAGCGCCCCAACATCGGCGATCTCATCGCCGATGGCAAGATTGCGGTGATCATCAACACGCCGTACGGTCCGGGCTCGCGTGGCGACGGCTATCTGTTGCGCACCGAGGCGGTGCGCCGCGGTGTGACCTGCGTGACCGCGATGTCTGCCGCCAACACGTACGTGAGTGCCATCGAGGCGGTGCGCGAGGACCAGCAGGGTCACGGCAGCGCCAACGACATGGGCATGGACGTCATCGCCCTGCAGGACCTGCCGCAGCACACGGTGTAGATTGACCTGTCCGGCCGGGGCGGAGGGGGCCGAGTTTCCCCCTTCGCTCCGGCTGCAAGCAGAGTCGCTCAGTGGGAAACTCGGCCCCCTCCGCCCCGGCCTGCGGTGACTCGGCTGCACCGTGTGCTGCCGAAGGGGCTTTGCGCGATGACTAGGGCTGAATAGAAAATGAGTGTGGGCGCCGTCGTTCGTTTGAACGACGGCGCCCACGTTTTGGATTTATTGGGCTGTGGCGGTGAAGGTTGTTTTGTCGGCGGCGATGTGCACGTGCAGCTTTGCCTGACCGTCGCAGCTGATGAGCACGCCTACCTCGAACGGGGTTCCCGTCTTGTCGTAGGTCGAACGCACGATGCGCATCGCCGCCTTACCGGTGTTCTGTCCCAAAAGGCGCGCCTCATGCTTGTCGAGGTTGACCGTCTCGTAGACGGCATCGACGCTTGCGGGCAGGATGCCGGTCTTTTCCGCGATATAGGCGTAGAGCGAGCCATCCACGTCTTTGCGTGTGAGCTCGGGGCAAAGTGACACGGGGATATAGACGTAGTTGAGCTCCATGGGTTTGTCGTTGGCGAGACGCAGGCGGCGAATCTCCCAGACGGGTGTCCCCTCGGGCACTTTGAGCCCAGAGGCGATGCCGCGGACGGCCGGTATGCTTGAAAAGGCGAGAATCTGCGAGCTCGGAACCCGTCCCGCTTCGCGCATCCGCGCGCTGAAATTCAGGGCCAGGTCGATGCCGGGTGCTGAGGTTTGGGGTTTGATGAACGTGCCCTGCCCACGTTTGCGCACCACGCGCCCCTCGATGACGAGATCTTGGAAGCAACGGCGCACGGTCGCGCGCGATAACTCTAGCCGCTCACAGATTTCGAGCTCGCGTGGCAGCGGCGTCTTGGTGTCGAACGCCTGGCTGGCGATAAGCAGGGCGATTCGATGTTTAAGTTGGACATAGAGCGGCGTATCACCGCTGCGGTCGAAGGGTTCGGAGGCGAGAAACGAGATCATATCCATGGGGTACCTCCATGTCGTGGGCGTACGTGACATGGTCTGACACTGCGGAGCAAACCGGAGATGCCAGGCCCGATTCTTGCTGGTATGTATGGTGCATAAGGAACATAAAACATTTATCAGGCAATCTACCTGCTATTTTAAAAATAATTAGAAGAAAAAATAATTTAGGCACAAAAATAGTTGCTACCGTTAACCGATGAATAGTTGCCGTTCACAACTATTTTCTTGTACCGAACATGCCCCGGCGCAACAATAATCTCAGCAAAAAGCAAAGCCGTGCGACACACGGCAGGTCGAGAGGAGACCGCATGCGGTATCTGGTAATGGTTAGTCACGGAACGCTCGCTCCCGGACTGCACAGTGTCCTCAAGATGCTCGGCAATGACGCCCCGAACATCTTGTCGACGAGTCTCGTGGACGGCATGGGCGCTGACGAGTATGTCGAGAACGTCAAGGCGATGCTCGCTCCCGTTACCGCCGATGACGAGGTTGTCCTGCTTGGTGACATCCTGGGCGGATCGCCGCTCACCAATGCCATGAACACGCTGGCCGAGAAGGGCCTGCTCGCCCACACCATTGCCTTCGGCGGCATGAACCTGCCCATGGCTATGACCGCCATGATGGGGCTTGCCACCATGGACCTGGATTCCCTCAAGCAGATGATGCTGCAGGAGGGCAAGAACGGTATGTCCGAGCTCGTTGTCCCGACCGATGACGCCGACGACGAGGACGACGACATCTAGGCAGCGCATCCGCCCAAATTTTCGTGATGGAGCGGGGGTTAAGAGGAAAGACCCCCGGTGATAAAGAAAGGGAGAACGCATGATTTCGTTCATCCGCATTGACGACCGCATGATCCATGGACAGACCGTTACCCGTTGGGCCCTCGAGTATCCCTGCGACGGTCTTATCGCCGTCAACGACGCTGCGGCGTCCAACCCCGTGCTCAAGGAGGCCTACAAGAGTGCCTCGGGCAAGAAGACGTTCGTGTGGACCAAGGAGCACTTCAAGGAGGTCTCCGAGAAGGTTCTCAAGTCCGACACCAAGTACTTCCTGATCACCAAGAACCCGCTCGACATGAAGGAACTTCTCGTCGATTTTGGCTTTAAGCCCGGCATGGACCGCATCATCGTCGGTCCCTGCAACGATCGTCCCGGCACCACCAAGCTCGGCAACAACCAGTCGATCACGCAGGAAGAGGCCCAGGCGCTCGAGGATCTCACCAACGCCGGCTACACGGTCGAGTTCGCCCTTATCAAGGAGAAGTCCATCGGTGAGTGGCCCAAGTTCCGCGGTCAGTTTGGCTTCTAGTTAGGCGCCAGCCGCATTTTGGTATCTACAGCCCTTGGTGAAAGGGGCTGAGGAATAAAGAAAGGGGAAAGCATGGCAATCAATGCATTCCAAGCCGCGCTGTTCGGCCTGTTCGCCTGCCTGGCATCACTGCCTGGCATGGGCGGCACGACGATCGGCAACTACACTCTGGGTCGTCCTCTGGTCGCCGGCCTCATCGTCGGCATCATCATGGGCGATATGCAGACGGGCATCCTCGTCGGCGCTGCCATCCAGGTTGTCTACATCGCTCTCGTGACCCCCGGCGGAACCGTCTCCGCCGACGTCCGCGCCGTGTCCTATATCGGCATCCCGCTGGCGATCCTCGCCATCAAGAACTCGGGCATCGATCCCGCCTCCGCTGAGGCTGCCGGCATGGCCGCATCCCTCGGTGCCGCCGTCGGCACGCTCGGCACTGTGCTCTTCTATGGCACCGCCACCATCAACCTGGTGTGGCAGGGCATGGGGTGGAAGTGGCTCGAGAAGGGCGATCTCCACAAGCTCTACCTGGTCAACAACGTTCTGCCTTGGATTGGTCACATCGTCTGCTCGTTCCTCCCGACGTTCATCATCACCATGGGCGGCACCGCCATGGTCGACCTCATGAAGACCTACATGCCCATGGACGGCATCGCGATGAAGACGCTGTTCACCGTCGGCTCGCTGCTGCCTACCGTCGGTATCGCCATCCTGCTCAAGCAGGTCATCTCCAAGCCGACGGACTTCCTCACGTTCTTCTTCGGCTTCACCCTGTCCGCTGTCATGGGATGCAACCTGATTGCCGCTGCCGGCATCGGCTGCTTCTTCGCCCTGATCAACTATGAGATCGCTTCGCTCAAGATCGACCTCGCAAACGCTCCCAAGGCAGCTATCGCCTCGGGCTCCGATGATGAGGAAGAGGAGGACATCTAATGGCAGAGAAGAAGAAACTCTCTAAGAAAACGCTTGCCAAGTCGTTCCGCAACTGGTCCTATGGCAACCTGACTTGCTTCTCGCAGGAGCACATGCAGACCTTCGGTTACTTGTGCGCCATGCTTCCGATCGTCGAGGAGCTCTACGACACGCCCGAGGAGCAGAAGCAGGCCCTCCAGACCTACTCCGCGTTCTTCAACACCGAGCCGCAGATCGGCACCATGATTGTCGGCGTCACCGCCGGCCTCGAGGAGGCTCGCGCAAACGGCGAGGCCATCGACGACGACGCCATCAACGGCATCCGCGCCGGCCTCATGGGCCCGCTCGCCGGCCTTGGCGACTCGCTGATCGTCGGTACCCTGATCCCGATCCTGCTCGGTATCGCCCTCGGTCTCTCGACCGGCGGCTCCCCGCTCGGCGCTATCTTCTATATCGTCGTGTGGAACCTGCTCATGTACCTCGGCATGCGCTTTGCCTACAACCAGGGCTATGAGCTCGGCGGCAAGGCGGTCGAGGCACTGGTCGGCCCCAAGGCCAAGGCTCTGCGTGATTCCATCGTGATGGTCGGTACCATGGTCATCGGTGCCGTGGGCGCAACTTGGGTCTCCATCACCTGCAGCCCCAACCTGGTGCTGCCCGGCGGCGGTAAGTTCCAGGACACGCTCGATGGCATCTATCCGCACCTGCTGCCGATGGTCTTCATCATCTTCTGCTGGTACATGATGACCAAGAAGAAGGTCAACCCCATCGTTATGATGCTGATTCTCGTTGTGATCGCATTTGTGGGCGTTCTCATTGGCTTCTTCGACCCGGCACTGAGCTACTAGTCATCATCCCCTGGCCCCCTGTAAGGCCGTGCGGCCTCAACCGCACGGCCTTCTGATTTTGCGCCGCCCTTCAAGGGCAATATGGCCAGCGACCTCCATCGCCTACACGACACCCGCTATATTGCTCTTGAAAGATGACGTATTCGACAAACGATGCACTTGCGCATGATGCACACTTTGCACGAGGAGGACCATATGCACGAGAAACATGGACACGACCTTTCACGCGACGACTTGATTCGCGAGGCAAAGATGCAGACCGATGCTATTCAGCGGCTCAATGTTTGGCTGCGCCTGGGCTATTCGCTCGTGGCGATTGGCTTTTTGATGGGGATGTGGGGTATGCAGGGCGGCCCCGGCTGGGGTGTCCCCGTGGGCATCGTGTGCCTGGTGGTGGGCACTCCGCTTTCGATCGTGCTTAAGGTCGGCACGACCAACGCCAAAAAGAATGTCGAGCGCATGCTCGAGGCCGCTGGTGTCGACGTTGAGGAGCTTATGCGATGCAAGAAGGACGAGCAATAGACTTCCGCGTTGGGGTATCATAAATAATTGTTGCGAATGTTAACTAATGTACGGCAAATGACGGTTTTATGGCCCTTCTAGAGTTGCAAAGGACAATATCCCCAGTGGATTACGATGACGTCGCTCGAAAACTGATTGTGTACTCACGTTCCCTTGCCAAGGGATCCTTGAGTGCTGCCGGCGGCGCCAGTGTGGGCGAGGCACCGGTTTTACAGTATCTATCGGGTATTGACGGTGATGTCATTCCCTCCGAGATTGCCAAGAAGCTGAAATTCTCCCGTGCGCGCATGTCGCATATCTTGGATTCACTCGAGAGTAAGGGTTACGTTCAGCGCAGGACTGATCCAAACGATCGTCGGCGTGTGCTGGTGAGCATTACCGAGGAAGGCCGTGATTTCGCGGCGAAAAAAAATGCCGAGAGTGTGGCATCGCTCTCGAAACAACTCTCAGCGCTCGGCGAGCACGATGCCCAGGAGCTCGTGCGCATCCTGAATAAAGCTTACAGCCTTACCTATGATGCCGACGACTACCTGGACAATCTATAAGGATAAAGGCAGACATTTAGGTGCATCATGAAATGCATCCGGGGCAATTGTGCCCATCAGCCACCGTCAACATCTCATTCCAAACAAAATCAGCCAACGTACGTCATGGCAATCCCCGGTAGGTCGCAGGGTGGCGGCTGAGCCTTTCTCTCGGGAAACTTCGCGAAGCCCAGTTCCCGAGGGAAAGGTATGGTCTGTGTAATACCAGATAAACAGTACATTTTTGCTAGATTGGTATCTGACTGAAGAACCAATTGGTATGGCTTATTAAGCCCACCTTGCCGTTGACGCTCATTTTACTGCCGCTGGTGGACTTCCGAACTTGGTTGCGCAAGTGCTCCCATATATTGATATGACCTAGTAGGTGGCTATCTGGTTACTACCAGTTGGCCCCTTGGTAACGGGTGGCCCCATTGTGCGGAATGTACCGAACATCCCCGTTTGATACGTTTTCCCATGCTGCCGGGGGGGGGCGTCCTCGGCACCTCAGCATCTCGGAAGAAAGGAGACCAGGTGCGCAGGAATTCCATTTTTACGAAACGGTGGGTGAAGGGAAGCGCGGTCCTCGTTGCCACTGCAGCGACGCTCGTGTTTGCCAATCCCCAGCAGGCGATTGCCACGCCACTCAAGGGCGTCGACTCAGCGACCGTGTCCCAGTCTGCCTCGAATGTCGTCGACATCGATTTCGCTGACGGCATCAAGGGCCGTATTACGTTCCTCGAGGACGGTATTTTCCGTTATAACGTCGACCCCAAGGGTGAGTTTTCCGATTACGCCACGCCGCGCAGTAAGTCCCACACGGCTAAAATCCAGGCTCAGCCCGATACCTCGGACACCTACAGCAAGCCGAGTGCGACGGTTGCCGACAAGGGCGACACTATCGAGATCACCGGCGGAAAGGCGACCGTGATCCTGGACAAGGCGACTGGCAAGATGAGTATCAAGTCAGGCGACCGTGTCGTGGTTTCCGAGTCCGCGTCCCTCGACCTTGATAAGAAGGGTACCGTCCAGACGCTCGCCAAGGAGAAGTCCGAGAACTTCTTTGGCGGCGGCACCCAGAACGGACGCTTCCTGCACACCAACCAGACCATCGCCATCTCCAACACGAACAACTGGACCGATGGCGGCGTTGCCTCGCCCAACCCGTTTTATTGGACGAGTGACGGCTACGGCGTACTCCGAAACACGTTTGCAGAGGGTTCCTACGACTTCGGTTCCACGGACTCATCGACGGTCACGACTTTGCACAGCGAGAATGAGTTTGATGCCTACTACTTCGTGGCGACCAACGAGGGCGCTTCGAACGTGGCAACCGAGATGCTGCAGGACTACTACAAGGTGACCGGTAACCCGGTACTGCTGCCCGAGTACGGGTTCTACCTTGGTCATCTTAATGCCTATAACCGTGATGGCTGGTCAACGACCTCGGGTCAAAAGAAGTGGGAGACCAAGGGCAGCAAGTCCTCGAGCGAGAAGGGCGACGTTAAGTACGAGTCTGGCATGTCGACGGGCTACAAGCTCGACGGCACACTTGCGGCCGAGACGCTCAACGGTGAGGGCCCTTCGGTTGATACCGAGAACATGAAAGCGACCGATTTCGACCGCCAGTTCTCTGCTCGGCAGGTTATCGATGACTACGAGGACAACGACATGCCGCTCGGTTGGTTCCTGCCGAACGACGGCTACGGCGCCGGCTATGGCCAGAACGGTTACTACAAGACCGGCGGCGTCAACTCCGACGGAACGAGCTCGGCTGACCGTCTTAACGCTGTGCGTGCCAATGTCGACAACCTTAAGAAGTTCACCGAGTATGCCAACTCCAAGGGTGTGAGCACGGGCTTGTGGACCCAGTCCAACCTTGAGCCCGACAGCAACTCCGAGACCCCGTGGCACCTGCTTCGCGACTTCGACGCCGAGGTCAAGACGGGAGGCATCTCTACCCTTAAGACCGACGTCGCCTGGGTTGGATCTGGCTACTCCTTTGGTCTTAATGGCATCAAGACAGCTTATGACACGGTGACGACCGGCGCCAACAAGCGCCCCAACATCATCACGCTCGATGGCTGGGCCGGCACGCAGCGCTTTGGCGGCATTTGGACCGGCGACCAGTATGGCGGTAACTGGGAGTACATTCGCTTCCATATCCCCACGTATATCGGTCAGAGTCTTTCGGGCAACCCCAACATCGGCTCCGACATGGATGGCATCTTTGGCGGCGACCCCATCATCTCTGCGCGTGACTATCAGTGGAAGACGTTCACGCCCTCTATGCTCGACATGGACGGTTGGGGCACCTACCGCAAATCGCCCATGACGCACGGCGATCCCTACACAGGCATCTCGCGCTTCTACCTCAAGCTCAAGGCGCAGCTCATGCCCTATATCTACACGAGCGCGGCCTCGGCGGCCAACATCGACACGGGTAACGGCGATGCCGGCCTGCCCATGATCCGCGCCATGCTGCTTTCCGACAACTCCGAGTACGCCGCAAGCACTTCGACGCAGTACCAGTATATGTTCGGTGAGAACTTCCTAGTGGCACCGGTGTATCAGGATACCCAGGCAGATGAGAACGGCAACGACATTCGCAATGGGATTTACCTCCCCAACTACGGCACCGACGAGAATCCCACCATCTGGATCGACTACTTCTCGGGTAAGCAGTATCGCGGCGGCCAGGTTCTCAACAATTACGAGGCTCCGCTTTGGAAGCTGCCGCTGTTTGTGAAGGCCAACGCTATCGTGCCGATGTACGCCGAGAACAACAACCCCGAGGCCGTGAGCGACACCAACACCAAGGGTACCGACCGCAGCCAGCGTATCGTCGAGTTCTTCGCCACCGAGGGCGACGGCACCTTTACGCAGTACGAGGACGACGGCTCCTCCATCGAGAACAACACGACTGAGGACGATTCCTACGGCACGATCGACAATATCTCCTACGGTGAGCATGTGAGCACCGTCTACAGCTCCAAGGCCGCAGGCGGCACCGCGACCTTTACCGCCGAGGCCTCGCAGGGCGGCTACAACGGCTACGACTCCAACCGCACCACGACCTTCGTGGCCAATGTGTCCGCCAAGCCCACGAGCGTTGTCGCCAAGAACGGCGGATCCGCACTCAACGTGGTTGAGGTCGACTCGCAGGAGACCTTTGACGCCGCGACCCCCGAGGCCGGCCAGGCGGTCTACTTCTACAGCGAGACCCCCAACCTCAACCACTACGGCAGCGATGCGGACGGCACCGAGGCCGAGCAGGGCGAGAGCTTCAACAACACCAAGATCACCACGAACCCCAAGGTCTACGTCAAGTTCGCGAAGACCGATGTTGCTGCAGCGGCGCAGACGCTTGAGCTGGGCGGTTTCGTGAACGCCGACGCCACGCTCACAGCCGATCGCCTCAACGAGAACCTCTCCGCACCCACGAACCTTGCTGCCCCCGAGGACGCCACGACCCCAACGAGCATCAAGCTCACCTGGGGAAAGGTCGATGGTGCTACCTCCTACGACCTTAAGGTCGACGGCACTGTGTTTGCCGTGGGTGATGCGGCCGAGTTCACGCACACCGACCTCGCCTACAATAGCAAGCACACCTACCAGATTCGTTCGCGCAACGCCGAAGGTTACTCCGCCTGGAGCGATGTGCTCGAGGCGAACTCCGCACTCGATCCGTGGCGGAACGTCCCCGACGCCGAGGAAATCACCTGGGAGGGCTCACTTTACGGCAGCCATAAGGCCGAGCTCGCCTTCGACCATGAGTTCCAGTCGGGCGACGGCGGTTTCCACTCCGGTGGCAACGATCTGGGCAAGGCGCTTACCGTTGACTATGGACGCGCTTACAAGCTCGATAAGCTCGAGTACTATCCGCGCGATGACGCCGGCAACGGCACCGTGACCAAGATGCGTGTTGAGACGAGTCTCGATGGCGTCCACTGGACGAGCCAGGAGGTCGATTGGGCACGTTCCGCTGATTGTAAGACGGTAGCGTTTGACGGCACCGTGGCCGCCCGTTACGTGCGCATGACACCGCTCGCCTCGGTCGGCAATTTCTTCTCCGCGTCCGAGATTGCCATCTACAAGACCGACGGCACGGATGGCTTCGCCGTGGGCTCCAACCTCAACAAGGCCACGATCTCCGACGGAGACTACTCCAACATGAAGAACTATCTGGGCCTCGAGAATCGCGAGCCCGATACCCCGACGTTCGGTTCGCAGATCCGCGACCACTTCGCCGACCTCAACGATAACGGCGTTTACGACGTCTACGATTACTCGTTCACCATGGCGGGTCTTGACGGCGGCACTAAACAAAAGGGCAAGGTCGCAGGTTCGCTCGCGGTGATTCCGAGCAAGACCGAGGTCGAGGCCGGTGATGAGATCACCGTTGATGTCTATGCGGCCGACGCCAAGAACGTCAACGCCCTGGGCGCCCTCGTCAACTTCAAGAGCGACCAGTTCGAGTTTGTGTCCGAGAGCATCGCGCAGGACGGCTCGACTGCCGGCATGGAGAACCTGTCTCGCGAGAAGGTCCAGTTCGTGGACGGAACGCAGACTATCAATCTCGCCTTTGCCAACCGCGGCGATGGCAAGCTCTACAACGGTACTGGCGCGGTGGCGAGTTTCAAGCTCAAGGCCAAGACCGCCGGAAAGGTCGAACTGCCCTCGACATCTTGGCTTATCGGCCCGGCATGCGACGCACTTGAGTTTGCGAGCGACGGCACGGTGACGATGCCGGACGTTCCTCAGCCAACGGTCGCCGAGTACGCCCAGGATGCCTTCAACATCACGATGACCAACGATGAGCTCACGACCGACGACGGGACCAACGTCGAGAAACTTATCCAGCAGAAGAGCTATAACGCGCTGTTCGATAATAACGAGGGCGACAACGGCTTTGAGTTCCTGTGGAACTGGAGTGGCAACTGGGACAGCGAGGGTAAGCTACCGAGTTACGTGAAGCTTCCCACCACGATGACATTCGCATTTAAGACGCCGTCGAAACTCGATAGCGTCGAGGTCGTTAACCGCAACGGCGGCAACGGAACCGTACAGAAGATCAAGGCCGTCGTGACGTTCGAGGATGGCTCGATCCAAGAGTTCGCGGGCGGGGAGTACGATTCCTTCCTGGCTCGCTACGCCTTTGACCTCTCTGCCGAGAACAAGGGCAAGAAGGCGACCAAGGTCGAGGTCACGCCGCTTGAGGCATCGGGTGACCAGATGCTCACACTGCGTGAGGTCAACTTCAACTACACGCAGGGTGTCGAGGCCATCGAGGGTGTCGAGCTAGGCAAGAACCAGACCGAGTTCTTTGAAGGCGACATTACGCCCGTCGACGCCAAGGCTACGCCTGAGAGCGCTGGCTACCCCTATGTGACGGTCGAGAGCTCCGACCCCTCTGTGGTAAGCGTCTCCGCTGTTCAGGCTGGCGATAGCGTGAGCTACTACCTGCGTGCCAACAAGGCCGGCAAGGCAAAGATCACGGTGGCGTCGGTACTCGACCCCTCCAAGACCGCATCCTATGAGGTCGAGGTCAAGGCTGGTGTCGATACCTCTGCGCTCGTGGCAGCGCTTTCCAAGGCCGCGGGCTACAGCGAGTCCGTCTACACCAAGGATTCCTATGCAGCTCTCACCACTGCGGTCGAGGCGGCTCGGAAGCTCCTCGACAGCGGCCAGGGCAGCTATAGCAAGAAGGATGTCGCAGACGCCACTGCCAAGATCGAGAAGGCAATCGACGGCCTCAAGATGCGCCCTGTCGATGAGAAGATCCTCATCAACACGCCCGAGAACCGCAAGAACGTCAAGGTGGCCGACTTCTCGAGTGAGGCCGACTACGAGGGCAGCAACGCCGTCAACGCTCTCGACGGCGACGAGCGGACGCTTTGGCACAGCGACTGGGCCCATGGGACCGGTATGCCCCAGTATCTGAGTGTCGACCTGGGCCGCGACTACGATCTCACCGACGTTACATTCCTGCCGCGCCAGGACGGCGGCACTAACGGCGATATCTTCGAGGCCGAGATACTGGTCTCCGACACTGCCGACGGTTATGAGATGGGCACCGCCGCGTCGATGGGTACGTTCGCCTTCGACAACGACGGCCGCGTGCTCACCGACCGTGGCGACTGGAAGCAGATGAGCTTTGGCGCCGCGCGCGGTCGCTACGTGACCGTCAAGGTGATTCACGCCGGCGGTGGCGACGTTGATGCCTACTGCAGCATGGCGGAGCTCAAGTTCTACGGTACGGCCGTCCCCGATCCGGTGGCGAAGGATGATCTCGCTACCGCGATCGAAAAGGTTGATGCCGAGGTTGCTGCCGGCGACCTCAAGGCCGGTGACTACACCGAGGCCTCCTGGACGGCGCTCGAGAACGCCCTGGCGAGCGCCCGCGCCATCTTGAGTGACGAGAACGCCACGCAGGACGAGGTCGACCAGGCGCTCAGGGCGCTCGAGAGCGCCCGCGGCGCGCTCGAGAAGACCCCGGTGGCCCCGGTCGAGAATCCGACTAAGAAGCAGCTCAAGGCTCTGGTCAAGCAGGCGAAGGAGACTGACACCAGGGGCAAGACGGCCGAGTCTGTCAAGGCCCTGACGGATGCCATTACCTACGCCGAGGACGTCTTGGGTGATGAGGATGCTTCCGACACCCAGATCCAGGCGGCCTATGGCCAGCTCAAGCTGGCCATTGAGAGCCTCAAGGATGCCGATTCCGGCAACCAGGGCGGCTCGGGCAACCAGGGTTCCGGCAATGGCTCGAACGGCGGCAACCAGGCGGGCAAGCCCGCAGGCGACAAGGCCCAGGGCAGCAAGAAGAACGGTTCGGCGATTCCCAATACCGGAGACCAGACGGCGGCGACCGTCGCGACCGTCGGTGGTCTTGGCGCCATCATCGCCGCGATCGGCGCTTTCTTCCATCGTCGCAGCAAGGCTAAGTAGCCCCAGCAACAGCTAAGCAAGCGTGCCCGCCGCCCCACCCAAGGACGGTGGGCACGCTTTTTGAATGTAGGCAGAAAGCTCCGACCCTTCGGCCCTAATCTCGCAAAGCGTTCCGTCTCCCGCCGAACACATCAGCATCGGCGGCTATACTTGATTTATTTGCAGTTAAGGGTCGCGGATCCGCCGCGTCGCCGCTCTCAACAGGAGGTCTTTGTTTATGGCAGATCAAAAGCCGGTTGTCGGGATCATCATGGGTTCCAAGTCCGATCTGGGCGTTATGGAAGGTTGCACCGCCGAGCTCGAGGCGCTGGGCGTGCCCTATGAGCTTGTCATTGCGAGCGCACACCGCACACCGGCGAAGGTCCACGAGTGGGCTTCGACTGCCGCCGATCGCGGTATCAAAGTGATTATCGCCGCTGCCGGCAAGGCCGCCCACTTGGGTGGTGTCGTGGCTGCCTTTACGCCGCTGCCGGTTATCGGCGTGCCTATGAAGACGAGTGACCTGGGCGGCATGGATTCGCTGCTGTCGATGGTGCAGATGCCTTCGGGCGTGCCCGTGGCCTGCGTTGCCATCAACGGCGCCAAGAACGCCGCCATCTATGCCACACAGATTCTGGGTGCTTGCGACCCCGAGTACCGCAAGGTTATCGAGAAGATGAAGCAGGAGATGGCTGACGCCTAAGCGTTCCGCCGTTTCACCGCAGTATAAGGAGAGCCATGTCCGATTATCAGGGAAAACGATTCAAGGCTTCTCAGATTCCCGATCCGTCGAAGCCGGGTGCTGCCCGTGCGGCACAGCAGGGTCGGACATCCTCTCCTCAGCAGCCGCGCGCGCCGCGCCCCGTGACACCGGCGACGCATCGTCGACAGGACGCGCCGGCCGCATATCGTCCTTCGTCTTATAGCTCCGCTAAGAAGCCGCCCCGGTCTTCATCGCATGCCGCGCCGTCGGATTGCACCGAGCCGCCGCGCAAAAAGCGCCGCTCCATTATTCCCATTCTGCTCATCATCATCGGTATCGGTCTGATTGTCGCCGCCGCCGCTATTTTTATTAATGCCCAGATTGGCTATAAGCAGGCGAGCGATTCGTATCAGAAAATCGAGAAGCAATATGTAAGCGATAAGGACGCCAGCGGCGTGCCGATTATCGACTTTGATGCGCTTGCTCAGACGAACCCCGAGATTGTGGGTTGGATTTACGTGCCGGGAACCAACATCAACTATCCCGTGGTGCAGACCAACAACAACTCCAAATACCTCAACACGCTGTTCGACGGAACGGCTAACGCGTCCGGTGCTATTTTCCTGGATAGCGATGACACCGCGCCGGGAATGGTCGACCAGCAGACCACGATCTACGGCCACCATATGAACGATGGGTCGATGTTCAACGTGATTTCGGACACCACTGATCAGGCGACGTTCGATAGCATCGAGTTTGTGTATTACATCACACGGGATGCTACGTATAAGCTGCGACCACTGGCGACCAAAGTTGTCGAGGACACGTATGCCAAGGCGCGCACGCCCAATTTTGAGGGCGATGACGGGCTCAAGAACTACCTGTCCGAGATGTTCGACGGTGCCTCTGCCGTGGCGAGTGATGCCACCGATCGTGCCGCTTCGGCAACCAAGGTTGTAACGCTCGTGACCTGTCGTTCGCTGTCGCTGAGCAACACACGCGCCGTCATGGTGCTCACGCCGGTCGAGGAATAAGTTGTTCGAGAGTAGCTAAAAAGGCCCCGTCCCAAATTGGCTACTCGACGACGGTAAGGGAGAAATGATGCTCGAGAGTGGCAAATTGATGCCTTCGATTGATGCTTGGCTGCGCGAGGCCAAGGCCGATGCTTCGGCGGCAGGCTGTGGGATGTATCTGACGCATAACGGTGTGGTGCGCGCGACGCCCAAGGCCGAGGTGCGCGGAGTCGAGACCGATGGCGTGGCGCCAGGCCACAGGGTGGGCGGCATGGTCTTTGACTACGACGCCGAAAAGGTACGGTCTGCTATCGAGGCCACGCGCGCGATGCCGGGTATCGGCTATGTGCGCGTGTGGCTGGCAAGCGGCGAGCTTACCGTAGGTGACGACATCATGCTCGTGCTTATCGGCGGGGACATTCGCCCACACGTGGTCGATGCACTGCAGGCGCTCGTTGGCACCATCAAGAACGAATGCGTGAGTGAGGTCGAGCGCGAGGCATAGAGGATTGCGTCGATAGAAGGATCGTTTATAAAAATGCCCACCGGTACATGTGATACCGGCGGGCATTTTGCGTTTTGGGCGCGGTGAGCGCTATACGCGCGTCGCATCCTTGGGGCTCATGGTCATGCTCTGGAAGCGGTTTTCCATGTACTCGTTATCGAAGTGCTCTCCGTAGAACTGTGCGACGGGAATGTCCGGCTCCGTGCCGTTAACGCGCTGGTACCAGTAGTCGAGCGACTGCAGCGTCATGACGCCGTCGACCAGCATGATAACGGTAAAGATGACGGTGGCCGAGTAGCGGCTCTTCCAGGGGATCTTGTTGATAAGCTTAAGCAGCCTCGGCAGCAGCAGCTTGATCCAGATGAGGCCGCCCAGGCCCCACAGGCAGGCGAAGCCCGTGCAGGTGCGTCCGCCCGTGAGGACCACGAGCGGATCGGGCAAACCGAACAGCGTTATGTGCGAGTAGCTCCACGAGACCACGCCAAACGCGGTCTGCATAAACCAGCCCACGAACACCTCAAAGCTGGCGCCGAGCAGGGCGCTCACCAGGAAAATGATGATGGGGTTCTTTTTGTAGAAGCGGTTAAGCACCATGGTCATGAGCACGGCGCCAAATCCGTAGATGGGGCTGAAGGGGCCAAACAGCATGCCGGCGCGGTTCTGATAGACGCCCGGGTCGTCGACTGTCATGTGCCAGATGTCCTCGGCGATCAGGCCGAGTATGCAGCAGACAAAGAACACCCAGAACAGGTTGAAGTAGTTGAGCTTGATGTAGCCTTCGCCGGTTTCATCGCGCCCGAGCATGCCCTCGGCGGCGGCGTCGCGGTCGAGCATCTCCTGCAGGCGGCGCTGCAGTTCGCGCTCCTGACGCAGCGTGGGGTCGACGGTGGCCGAAAGCGCGATGAGGATGCCGAGCTGAATAGCGGGACGCAGCAAGAAGGGCCCGATACCCTGGAGCATCACGTCGACCAAAAGCTCGACGACGGTAAATGCGATGAGGATATAGGACAGGCGGGCGGCGTTGCGGCGCTGGTTTTTGATAAGGTCCAGGCCAAAGATGATTAGGATGACGGCACTTGCCGCAGAGAGCATGATGCCGGCGACGATAAGGCCGACTGCGACGAGCGTGTTGTCGCCGAGGTTGGCGGCGGCGTTGCCGTTGATGAGCGCGGTGATGACCTGCCACATAAAGGCGCCGACCGAAGGGAGCGTGCCCACGCCGGACAGGATGCACAGGACGGCGTACACCTTAATGATGAGGGGGATCTTCTTGACCTCCGTGGCGCTGGGGACGCTGGGGTCGAGTTCGTTTCGATCCATACATAACCTTTCTCGTTTTGCTGTAGGTACAAGGATACGCCGCCGACCTGCCAAAAGACAGGACGAACGTCCCAATTGCAACAATGCAAGCCCCAACGGCGGGCGAGACGCGTCGTAACGGAAGTATGCGGGATCGTCGGCCCCGAGGCGGTTGCCCAATAAAATGTTTGGCTGCAAAACGGATTATTAGCTCGGTGGGCTTTTAAAAAGCGCTGTTCATGCGCGGGAGTGCTTGTCTTGCCGTGCGTATAATAGGGCAGGTAACGCCAAATAACGAGGCTCTGAGGGGATGCCATGTCTCAAGAAACCATCCACGCGGCCGAGCGTGCCGCGGGACAGGTGAAGACCATGTCGACGTATGATCCGGACTCCGACCAGCTGCATGAGGAATGCGGCATTTTTGGTGTGTGGGCACCCGATCGCGATGTGGCTCGACTGACGTACTTTGGTCTGCGCGCGCTGCAGCATCGCGGCCAGGAATCGGCGGGAATCGCCGTGGGTGATGGCGGCACGGTTATGGTCCGCAAGGATCTGGGCCTGCTCGACCGCGTGTTCTCCAACGCCGACCTGTCGACGCTCTCCGGTCAGCTGGCCGTGGGTCATGTGCGCTACGGCACTGCCGGCGCCAAGAGCTGGGAAGCCTCTCAGCCGCATCTTTCCACCATCAACAGCGTCATTATCGCGCTTGCTCACAACGGCACTCTGGTCAACACCGACGAGCTGCGCCGCCAGCTGATCGAGCTGGGCGTGCCGTTCCTCTCCAATTCGGATTCCGAGGTCGCGACCAAGCTTATCGGCTACTTTACTCAGCGTACAGGCCATCTACGCGAGGGTATCCGCAAGACGATGGAGCTCGTGCGCGGCGGCTACGCCATGACGCTCATCAACGAGCAGGCGCTCTACGCATTCCGCGATCCTCACGGCATTCGCCCGCTGGTGCTTGGCAAGCTCGTGGACGAGGGCCTGGATCAGGCTGACGCCGCTTCTGTTTCGCAGCTGCCCTCGCAAGACGGCGCCGCGACGGTTGACGCCACCACCCATGTCACCCGCGCCGGCGGCTGGGTCGTCGCCTCCGAGACTTGTGCGCTCGATATTGTGGGCGCCGAGTACGTCCGCGACGTCCGTCCCGGTGAGATTTTGCGCATCAGCGCCGAGGGCCTGGTGTCCGAGCAGGGCGTGCCTGCCGCCGAAGAGCCTGCTAACTGCATCTTTGAGCAGGTCTACTTCGCTCGCCCCGATTCCATCATGAACGGCAAGAGCGTCTACGCCTGCCGTTATGACATGGGTCGTCAGCTGGCACACGAGGAGCCCGTCGAGGCCGACCTGGTCATCGGCGTGCCCGACTCCGGCCTGCCGCCCGCGGAGGGCTATTCGCATGAGAGTGGCATTCCCTTTGGTGAGGGCCTTATCAAGAACCGCTACGTGGGTCGTACGTTTATCGAGCCTACGCAGGAGCTGCGCGCCATGGGCGTGCGCATGAAGCTCAACCCGCTGCGCGACAACATCGAGGGCAAGCGCCTGGTCGTCATCGACGACTCCATCGTGCGTGGCACCACTATGGTGCAGCTCGTCAAGATGCTACGCAACGCTGGCGCCAAGGAGATTCATATCCGCATCAACTCGCCCGAGGTCATCTGGCCGTGCTTCTACGGTATCGATACCGACGTGCAGTCGCAGCTTATCAGCGCCAACAAGACGGTCGACGAGATTTGCGAGTATATCGGCGCCGATTCGCTGGCCTTCCTTTCGGTCGAGGGCTTGCTGAAGGTCATGCCCAAGGGCGGTTACTGCGACGCGTGCTTTACCGGCCGCTATCCCGTGGCGATTCCCGAGAGCTTTGGCCGCGACAAGTTTATGGAGGGCTTTAAGCCCCGCAACCTGGACAAGCCGCTGCACTTTGACGACGACGCCGTGGTCGAGAAATACGACGACCGCAGCTGGGAAGAGGAGCACGGCGAGGCCTAAAACCTGCCATATGGGGACAGGTTTATTTTGGTGGGTTTTACCTGCTGTTTTGTTGATATGACGGCGTGTGCTGTTATGGCACACGCCGAAATGAACGCAACTATGAGCACCGTTTGGCGCACGCGCGGCGCCACGGTAGTGGGAGAGGAAGGCTCAGATGAGCGACAGCAAGCATGTGACGTACGAGGACGCCGGCGTCGATACCGCCGAGGGCGGCCGCGCCGTCGACGCGATTAAGCAGATGGTCAAGGATACCAACCGCCCCGAGGTTATCGGCGGTATCGGTGGCTTTGGCGGCCTGTTCTCGGCCGCCGCGCTTAAGGATATGGAAGACCCGATCCTGATCAGCGGTACCGACGGCGTGGGCACCAAGCTCGTGCTCGCCCAGATCATGGACCGTCACGAGACGGTGGGCCAGGACCTGGTCGCTATGTGCGTCAACGACATTTTGGCTTCGGGCGCCGAGCCGCTGTTCTTCCTGGACTACGTTGCCATCGGTCACATCGAGGCCGAGCACATGGCAAAGATCATCAAGGGCGTGGCCGACGGCTGCAAGCTCGCGGGCTGCGCGCTCGTGGGCGGCGAGATGGCCGAGCACCCCGGCGTCATGGCTCCGGCCGACTACGACCTTGCCGGATTTACCGTGGGCGT
This sequence comes from Collinsella sp. AF36-3AT, assembly GCF_003475205.1. Taxonomy (NCBI): domain Bacteria; kingdom Bacillati; phylum Actinomycetota; class Coriobacteriia; order Coriobacteriales; family Coriobacteriaceae; genus Collinsella; species Collinsella sp. AF36-3AT. The sequence continues at coordinate 41,193 of NZ_QROZ01000005.1, forward strand.
CGTCGACCGTCCCAAGATGCTCGACCCCGCAAACGTCCGCCCGGGCGATGTGATCCTGGGTCTGCCTTCCACCGGCGTGCACTCCAACGGCTACTCGCTCGTGCGTAAAGTCATCGGCGTCGACGGCATTAAGCCGGGCACGCCCGAGGCCGCCGCTAAGGCCGAGGAGCTGAGCCGTCCGCTCGAGGAACTCGGCGGCGCATCGCTGGCAGACGCCCTGCTGGCTCCCACGCGCATCTACGTCAAGCCGATTCTGGAGCTGCTGCGCGGCGGCGCCAACGTGCACGCTATTGCCCACATCACTGGCGGCGGTATTACTGAGAACCTCAACCGCGCGCTCGCCGACGACGTCGACGCTGTGGTCACCCGCAACGGTGCCGAGATGGGCTGGGACGTTCCGCCCGTCATCACCTACGTGTCGCGCCAGGCCGAGCTCGCGCCCAACGAGGCATGCAAGACCTTCAACATGGGCGTTGGCCTGTGCCTGATCGTCGCCCCCGAGGACGAGGCCGCGGTGACCGAGGCCCTGGTCGCGCTGGGCGAGAAGCCGTTCCGCGTGGGCGAGTGCGTTGAGGGTTCCGGTAAGGTCGTGTACTCCGATGAGCGCTAACGAGCAGATGGCTGCCGCCGAGGGCCTGGGCTTTGTGCCCTATACCCGTCCGACCGGCACCGATACGGCCGAGCCGCTCAAGATCGGCGTGCTCATCAGCGGTTCGGGAACCAACTTGCAGGCGCTGATCGATCTGATCGCCGCCGGCAAGCTCAACGCTTCGATTGAGCTTGTGGTGTCGAGCCGTCCCTCGGCTAAGGGTCTGCAGCGCGCTGAGCGCGCGGGCATCCAGACGCTCACGCTATCCAAGGATGTCTACGCCGACCCCATCGCCGCTGACGAGATCATCGCGCACGAGCTGCTCGAGCGCGACTGCGAGTATGTGGTCATGGCCGGCTACATGCGCATGGTGCATACGCCGCTGCTGGCGGCGTTCCCCAACCGCGTGGTCAATCTGCATCCGGCGCTGCTGCCGAGCTTTACCGGTGCGCATGCGATTGACGATGCCTTTGCGCGCGGCGTCAAGGTGACTGGCGTGACCGTGCATTTTGCCAACGAGATTTACGACAACGGCCCCATCATCGCCCAGCGCGCGCTGGCTGTCGAGGAAGGTTGGGATGTCGACACGCTCGAGGAGCACATCCACGCGATCGAGCATGTGCTGTATCCCGAGGTCGTGCAGATGCTCGCCGACGGCCGCGTTCACGTGCTGGAGAGCGGCAAGGTGGCAATTGACGCGCCTCGCGGCTAGCGACGCACAGTACAATTTAGCCGAGTAGTCAGGGTGGTCATTGGCGCCAAGGCGCGCGTGGCCACCTTTTGTTTTGGGTAGTCATCGGGGACGTTCTTGAATGACTAGGTGAGAGAGGTGAGCGCATGGCGGATAACGAAGCGCTGTTTACGCCTGAGCTGGTGTTTTTTGATTGGGAGTGTGCGACGCCGGATGAGGTGTTCGCGCGGCTTGAGGGCGAGCTTGCCCCGCGCGGCTACATTGCCGACGGTTGGCTCGATGCCGTTCGCACGCGCGAGGATGCCTATCCCACGGGTCTTGCCATGCCGGCGGCCAACATCGCCATCCCACACACCGACCCAGGGTTTGTGGCCAAGCCCTATATCGCGGTGGTAAAGCCCGCCGCGCCCGTGACGTTCAATGCTATGGCCGGCATGGGTGCCCCCGTGCCGGCGCAGATCGTCATCAATTTGGGTATTGCCGAGCCGGGCGGCCAGGTCGAGGCCCTGCAAGCGCTCATGAATATCTTTATGGACGCGGACGTCGCAGCCGATGTGCTCGGCCAGACCACGCCCCAAGGCATGGTCGACGCCATCCGCCGCCACTTTTAAAGCCGGCACTTGGGGACTGTCCCTAACTGCCGGCAGAAAAGGAACGTCCCCAAGTGCCAGGGTTGCCCCTTTGTCGCGGGGGCTGCGTTGTGACACAATGGCGTTTGTTCGATTCGTGATGCGAAAGGCCAACTATGGCAAACAAGAAAAAGAACTCCGAGGCCGCACCGACGCCCGAGCAGCAGGCCCGCGCCGCGTCGAGCTCTCGTAAGAAGCAGCGCAAGACGTACGTGTCTAAGACCGTCAAGATCGTTCTGGTGGTCATCGGCGTGCTGGCGATGCTGCTTTCCGTCTCGGCCATGGCATGCTCCGGTCTCATGTCGCAGGCAGAGGATACCTCGGGCTACAAGCTTACCGGCGGTGTGGCTGCCACTATCAACGGCACCAACCTCACCGAGGACACCGTGACAAAGCAGATCATGAGCATGCGCACGTCTTACGGCTACACCAAGGACAAGGACTGGGCGCAGTATCTGGTCGACAACGACCTCACGCCCAAGAAGTACCGCAAGCAACTCATCGACTCCTACACGCAGCAGATTCTGCTTCAACAGGCACAGAAGGAGAACGGCGTGACGGTGTCGGACGAGGAGGTCGAGAAGGCTTGGAAGGACGCGTGCAAGAGCGCGGGCGGTGCCAAGGCCTTTAAGAAGACCCTCAAGACCTACGGCTACACCGAAGACACCTATAAGAGCTCGCTCAAGGAGAGCCTGGCGCAGCAAAAGCTCAAAGATGCCGTGGCGCCCACCAGCAAGCCCAAGGACAGCGAGATCGTCGATTACATCAACGAGAACCTGTCGAAGTACAACGATGCCCGCCGCTCGTCGAACATCCTGATCAAGGTTGATTCCGATGCGTCCGACGAGGACAAGGCTGCCGCCAAGGCCAAGGCGCAGGAGTGCCTGGACAAGATCAACTCCGGTGAGCTGAGCTTTGAGGATGCCGTTGAACAGTACTCCGAGGACACCGGTTCCAAGGAGAAGAAGGGCGATGTGGGCTGGGATAAGCTCACCACCTTTGTCGACAGCTACCAGACGGCGCTCGAGGGGCTCAACAAGGGCGACGTGAGCGAAGTCGTCGAGTCGACCTATGGCTACCACATCATCAAGTGCACCGACTACTTCCATGTCGATAATCAGGTTGATGACATCAACCAGGTGCCCAAGGACATCAAGAAGTACGTTTCCAACGTGGTGAAGACGCAGGCGGCCAGTACTGCATACAGCGAGTGGCTGGAGCAGTACAAGAAAGACGCCGACATTACCGTCAACCCCATGCCCAAGGATGTGCCCTACAACGTGAGCCTGAAGGGCGTCACCAAGAGCTCGACCGACGATTCGTCGACGACTGAGTAATCATGGGGCGGTGCTCGCGCGAGTGCCGCCCACGCTATTAGAGAGGATTTGCAGATGACCAACGAAGAGCTGCAGAAGGAAATGATCGCGGCCATGAAGGCTAAGGACAAGGTTCGCCTGTCCATCATTCGCCAGGTCAAGGCCGAGGTGAAGAATATCGAGGTCAATGAGCGCCGCGATGTGACCGAGGAAGACGTCAACAGCATGATCAAGCGTCTGATTAAGCAGACGAGCGAGACGCTGGAGATGTCCATCAAGGCCGGCACCGACCAAGAGCGTACCGACAACCTGACTGAGCAGGTCAAGATTCTGGAGAGCCTTCTGCCCGCGCAGGTTTCGGGCGAGGAGCTCGAGGCCCTGATCGAGCAGGTCATCGCCGAGCTGGGCGCCACGTCCAAGAAGCAGATGGGCCAGGTCATGGGCGCTCTGGGTAAGGCCACTGGCGGCAACTTCGACAAGCCTGCCGCGGCCAAGATCGTCGGAGCCAAACTCGCGTAATTTGTTACGCGGTTTTACCAAACCGCGTAACGGCTCGACGCTGCAAACCCGTACACGCGGCAATCTGACGTTCAATTTCAAGGGCGCGACCATAAGGTCTGCGCCCTTTCATTTCACGTCACCTTGCTCGCGTGTACGGGTTTTCGCTGACTTATGCTCAACAAGGGCGGTTGAGCGCTCATTGGGGACAGACTTAAATGAGTGCCCAATGAGCAGGTACTCATTTAAGTCTGTCCCCAATGAGTGCCAACGAGCAGGTGGAAGATTGCGGGTTCTTTACGGGAATGTAGTGTGGGCTGCGGAAACGTGGTTCTTTCCGTACAATAGTTCAACTCGTGTAAACGCAGGGAAGGGACATTCATGGCAGACATGATCGAGATTAAGCATCTCAACAAGTACTTTGGCGACCTGCATGTGCTCAAAGATATCAACCTCACCGTCAAGCGCGGCGAGAAGCTCGTAATGATCGGGCCCTCTGGTTCGGGTAAGTCGACGCTCATCCGCTGCGTCGATTATCTTGAGGAGCCCACGTCGGGCGAGGTCATTATCGACGGCACGCCGCTTACCAAGAAGAATCACCTGGAGATGGCTCGCAAGTACAGCTCCATGGTGTTTCAACAGTTCAACCTGTATCCCAACATGACGGTGCTTGGCAACCTGACGCTCGCGCCCATCAAGCTGCAAAAGAAGAGCAAGGAGGAGGCGACCGAGATCGCCATCGCAGCGCTCAAGCGCGTCGGCATGGCGCATAAGGCCGGCGAGTATCCGCAGAATCTCTCGGGCGGCCAGCAGCAGCGCATCGCCATCGCCCGTGCCCTGTGCACTAAGCAGCCCATCATCCTGTTTGACGAGCCGACCTCGGCACTCGACCCCGAGATGGTGCAGGAAGTCCTGGACGTTATGATTGAGCTCGCGCAGGAGGACATCACCATGATCTGCGTGACGCACGAGATGGGCTTTGCGCGCCAGGTGGCCGACCGCGTCATCTTTATGGAGGACGGCCGCATCCTTGAGGAGGGCACGCCCGAGCACTTCTTCGATAGCCCCGAGAACCCGCGCTGCCGCGAGTTCCTGTCCAAGATTCTGCACTAGGCGCGGTGATGGACATGACGGATATGACGAGGGCGGCCGTGTCGCGCCGTCACTTTTTGCAGCTGGCGGGCGCTGGCATGCTCGCGCTGACGGGGACTGCGCTCACCGGTTGCGGCAACTCCACCAGCGGCGAGGCCTCCGACAAGGGGTCCAAGCTTGCGGCCATCAAGTCGCGTGGCCACCTGAACGCCGGCGTCAAGAAAGACGTTCCCGGCTACGGTTATTACGACACCGCCAAGGGTCGCTTTGAGGGCATGGAAGTCGATTTGTGCTACCAAATCGCCGCTGCCGTCTTTGGCGTGAGCTACAAGGAGGCCCGCGCCCAGGAGCTGGTCGAGTTTACCGATGTAACGCCCAAGACGCGCGGCCCGCTGATCGATAACGGCCAGCTCGACGTGGTCGCGGCAACCTACACCATCACCGACGAGCGCAAGAAGAGCTGGGATTTCTCGACGCCGTATCGCACCGACTACGTGGGACTCATGGTCAAGAAGCGTTCGGGTTTTACCTCGATTGAGGACCTGGACGGCAAGGTCATCGGCGTGAGCCAGGGTGCCACCACGCAGGGCCTGATCGAGCAGATGATCAAGGACAACGGCTTTACCTGTAAGCCCGAGTTTAGGGCCTTTAGCGGCTACCCCATCATCAAGAGTTCGCTCGACGCCGGCAATATCGACGTCTTTGCCATGGACCGCTCCACGCTGGCCGGCTATATGAACGAGACCGTCGAGCTGCTGCAGCCCGAGGTCAAGTTTGGCGAGCAGGGCTACGGCGTGGCGACCAAGAAGGACTGCGACCTTTCGGCCGTGGTCGATCAGGTGATTTGCGATCGCCTGGCCGATGGCTGGCTCGACCAAGAGGTCAAGACCTGGGGTCTTGTATAGGCGCATCGTCCAAGGAAGGAATCAAATGCTCGAAGGATTATTTGACGCCGACCGTTGGTCGACGACATTTCAAAACATGGGGCCCTTCTGGGAGGGCTTTGGCGTGACGCTGCAAGTGGTCGTTGCCGGCCTGCTGCTGTCGCTGGTGCTGGGCACGCTGCTGGGCGTGTTCTCTACCACTCGCTCGCGCGTGCTGCGCGCCATAAGCCGCGTGTACGTGGAGTTTTACCAGAACACCCCGTTGCCCGTGCAGGTGCTCTTTATGTACATGGCCGGTCCGCAGTTTTTGCAGGCCATAACCGGTGCCGACCAGCCGGTGCGCATTGCGCCGTTCGTGCTGGGCTTCTTGGGTGTGGGCCTGTATCACGCGGCCTACATTTCCGAGGTCATCCGCACCGGTATCGAGGCGGTTCCGCGCGGTCAGATGGAGGCGGCCCAGAGCCAGGGCTTCACCCGTGCGCAGGCCTACTGGTACATCGTGCTGCCCCAGACGTTCAAGATCATTCTGCCGCCGCTGTGTAACCAGGCACTCAACCTAGTCAAGAACACGTCGGTGCTGGCGCTTGTGGCCGGCGGCGACCTTATGTACCGTTCCGACAACTTTGTGAGTCTGTACGGGTACCTGCAGGGATACATCGTCTGCTGCCTTATGTATTTCATCATCTGCTTTCCGCTCGCCATGCTGGTGCAGTGGCTCGAGCGCCGCTCCAAGGAGCGTCCGCGCGGCGTGAGCCTGGCCGAGCTGGGACTCGACAACGTAGAGGAGGCCTAGCGCATGGAAATCTTCAACGCGACCAACCTGCTCTACATTTGGGGCGGCTTTGTTAAGACCATTGAGATCTCGGTACTGTCGATCTTTTTCTCGCTCATCTTTGGCACGGTGCTGGCGCTCGTTAAGAGCTATGCGCCCCGTCCGTTCCGTATTTTGGTGAGCGCCTATATCGAGCTGTTCCGCTGCACGCCGAACCTGCTGTGGATCCTGTTTATCTACTTTACGGTGCAGGGTTTGGACATTGTGATTTCGACCATCGCCTTTACGCTGTTTACCAGCGCTGTTATGGCCGAGATTGTGCGCGGCGGCCTCAACTCGATTCCGCGCGGCCAGTTTGAGGCAGCGCAGAGCCAGGGCTTTGGCTTCTTTGCCACCATGCGCTACATCATTCTGCCGCAGACGTTTAAGACAATCATCCCGGCGCTGTTTAGCCAGTGCACGACCGTCATCAAGGACAGCTCGTATCTTTCGGGCATTAACGTGGCCGAGCTCATGTACACGGCAAATGTTGTGATGGCCCACGCGATCGATCTGTCGCAGGTGCTTATGCTCTACGGCCTGGTGTTTGCGATGTACTTTGTGCTCAACTTTGGTATCTCGCTGCTGGTGAGGGCATATCAGAGGCGAATGGTGGCAGCGTAGAATGTGGCAAAGGGACAGCCCCTTTGTCACATAGAGAAAGGAATCGCGATGAGCGATCTGGAGAATAAGAAGAATCCTGTGGTCATTTCCATCGCGCGCGACTTTGGCGCCGAGGGCCACGAGATTGGTCGCATGCTTGCCGACGAGTTGGGGATTCCGCTGTATGACAACGAGCTGCTGGTGCGTGCGTCGCTGCGCGCGGGCGAGTCGCTCGATAAGATGGCCGCCTACGACGAGCGTCTGGCTGTGGAGAACATGGCGTTTCTGCCCGACCGCTACGATGCGCGTTCGTACTCGGATAAGTTGTTCCAAAAGATGAGCCAGGTGATCTTGGACCTGGGCGAGACCGAGAGCTGCATTATCGAGGGTCGTCTGTCCGATTATCTGCTGCGTAACAACCCCAACCACATTGCTGTGTTGGTGACCGCACCCTTTGAGGATCGCGTCGAGATTGTGCGCAAGAAGCGTGGCCTTAACAAAAAGAAGGGCGCCAAGCTGGTCAAGCAGCAGCAGAAGGCGCGCGAGGCGTTCTATAAGCGCTATAGCGCCGGCAAGTGGAAGATGACGAGCGGTAAGGACATCGTCGTCAACCGCGCCAAGCTGGGCCGCGAGGGCTGCAAAGACGTTATCGCCGCTGCCTACCGCTACAAAGTAGCGCAGCTCGAAGACTAACCGACCAAACCACCACAAGGGGGACACAGGCACCTTTGTGGTGGTTTTTGTTTTAGGCCGAGGGAAAGGCCTTGGCGGCAGTGCCTATCCTCGGCTTTTGCATAGTCTCGATCTGTAACACCAAGCCAGCGAAAATGGCTCTAACTGTTACAGATTTAGATGAACCGTTCGGCCGTCAGCCCAACGTCTTGATCTGTAACACCAGGCGGCATATTTGGTCTCTAACTGTTACAGATTGAGATGCGGCGTGGGCGGCCGGCACAATATCTCGATCTGTAACAACTGCAGGGCTCAACGGACTCCAACTGTTACAGATTGAGACAAAACGATCAGGCAAGTCCAAAACCACCACTAAGGTGCCTGTCCCCTTTGTGGTGGTCGGGCGGCCGGCATAGAAAAAAGTCCCCGCCGGGCGTGTGCTCGACGGGGACTTTGCCGTTTGGTGGCTAGCGCTGTAGGTGATTACTCGCCCAGCAGGCTCTTGGTGATGGAAGCGGCGGCCTTCTTGCCGGCGCCCATCGCCAGAATGACCGTAGCGGCACCGGTGACGATGTCGCCGCCGGCCCAGATGCGGGGATCGGTGGTCTGGCCGGTCTCCTCGTCGGCGACGATGTAGCCCCACTTGTTGAGCTCCATCTTGCCGCCGATCTTCTTTGCGAAGGGGTTGGCGTTGGTGCCGATAGCCGAAATCGCGACGTCGCAGGGGATCTCCTCGATGGCGCCCTCGATGGGCACCGGGCGACGACGGCCGGACTCGTCGGGCTCGCCGAGTTCCATCTTCTGGACCTTGACGGCGCACACGGAGCCGTCCTCGCCAGCGACAAACTCGAGCGGGGAGACGAGCGGCAGAACCTCGACGCCCTCGGCCTTAGCATGGTGCAGCTCGGCGCGACGGCAGGGCATCTCGTCCTCGGTACGACGGTAGGCGATGATGGCGTGCTCGGCGCCCAGGCGCTTGGCGGTACGGACGGCGTCCATGGCCACGTTGCCGCCGCCAAAGACAACGACGTTCTTGCCGTGCTTGGTGGGGGTGTCGTACTCGGGGAACTTGTTGGCCTTCATCAGGTTCACGCGGGTGAGGTACTCGTTCGCGAAGAAGACGTTGGGCAGGTTCTCGCCGGGGACGTTGAGGAACTTGGGCAGGCCAGCGCCGGTCGCCACGTAGATGGCGTCGAAGCCCTGCTCGAACAGCTCCTCGGCCGTGGCCATGTTGCCCACGACGGAGTTGTACTCAAACTTGACGCCCATGTCCTCCAGGCCGTCAATCTCGCGTTTGACGACCGCCTTGGGCAGACGGAACTCGGGGATGCCGTAGACCAGCACGCCGCCGCCGGTGAAGAAGGCCTCAAAGACGGTAACGTCAAAGCCGTTACGGGCGAGCTCGCCGGCGCAGGTGATGCCGGACGGGCCGGAGCCGACGACAGCGACCTTCTTGCCGTTCTTGGGGGCCATCTTGGGCGTGGAGGCGAGCTCGGGGCGGTCACCCAGGAAGCGCTCGAGCTGGCCGATGGCCACGGGCTCGGACTTCTTGCCACGGATGCACTTGCCCTCGCACTGGTTCTCCTGCGGGCAGACGCGGCCGCAGATGGCGGGAAGCATGGAGTCCTCGCGAATGGTATCGAGAGCGCCGCCGAAATCCTTCGCGCGGATCTGCTCGATAAAGCGGGGAATGTTGATGTTGACGGGGCAGCCCTCAACACAGAACGGCTTCTTGCAGTTGAGGCAGCGCTCGGCCTCGGCCAGCGCCATCTCTTCGGTGAAGCCCTTGTCGACGGGGCGGAAGTCGCAGGCGCGCTCGGCAGCCGGCTCCTCGTTATCGGGGGTGCGGGGCGACTTCATATCGGCAACGAAACGACCGTTAACTAGTGGCATGCGCAGCTCTTTTCCTCATAGGCCTTGAGGGACTCGCCCTCTTCGGAACGGTAAGCGGCCTGGCGGGCACGAAGGTCATCCCAGTCGACCAGGGTGGCATCGAAGTCGGGGCCGTCGACGCAAGCGAACTTGGTCACGCCGCCCACCTCGACGCGGCAGCAGCCGCACATGCCGGTGCCGTCAACCATGATGGGGTTGAGGGACGCGGTGATGGGGGTGTCGTACTTCTGGGCGGTGAGGGTCGAGAACTTCATCATCGGAACGGGGCCGACGCAGAAGACCTGGCTCACGGCCTTGTCCTGCAGCAGGCGCTCCAGCGGAGCGGTGACAACGCCCTGCTCGCCGTAGGAACCGTCATCGGTGGTGATGTGGATGTGGTCCTCGTCGAGGAGCTCGCGGAACTGGTCCTCCATGAGCAGGAGGTCCTTGGTGCGGGCGCCCATGATGGCGTGCACCTCGTGACCGGTCTCGACCAGGTGCTTGGCGACCGGGAAGGCAATTGCCAGGCCGACGCCGCCGCCAATGACGGCGCAGGGGCCCTCGGCCATCTCGGTGGGAACGCCCAGCGGGCCCACGACGTCGCGCAGCGACTCGCCGGCCTCGTAGGTGGACAGCATCTCGGTGGTCTTGCCGATCACCATGAAGATGAACTCGACCCAGCCCTCGTCACCGTTCCAGCCGGCCAGGGTAAACGGGACGCGCTCGCCCGTCTCGTTGGCGCGAACCATGAGGAACTGTCCAGCGTGCGCATGCTTGGCGATAGCGGGCGCCTCGATGCGGAACTTGAACACCTTCTCAGAGAACTGCGTCTTCTCCAGGATCTTATACATAGAACCCCTCTCTTGTTAGGGCGACCGAACCGTGCCTCCACGGAAATAGACGGCAGCCCGATTAGAACCGTACGCGCACAGGCGATGTGCAGACATACGGTGCAAATTATACCCTCATGGGCATGTCGCTTGCGTGTATCTTCGGCAGGTGGGAAAAGTGACCTACCAAAAAGGGACAGGTTTATTTTGGCAGGTTTTATCAGGCAAAACGGCAAAGGGGGCCGGCCTCGCGCATCGGTGAGGCCGGCCCCCTTTGGAGCGTTGCGTATGTATGGCGGCACAGGGTTTATTGCGACGCGGCCGCCGCGGCGTTTCCGCAGATAAAACCTGCCAAAATAAACATCCCTAAATGGCAGGTTTTAGTGTTTGCCGTTGGCGGAGGCGGAGCCGTTGACGTGGTCGCGGGCATAGATCACGCCGTGCACGATGGCGAGGCCCGCAGCGTCGGCGGCGCGGGCGCAGGCGTCCTGGAAGTCCTCGGCCTCGCGGGCGCGCAGCTGCTTGAGCACATAGTCTGCCACGGCCATCTTGCCGGGAGGGTTGCCGATGCCGGTGCGGATACGGCTAAAGTCGCGGCTGCCCATCTTGTCGATGATGGAGCGCAGGCCGTTGTGGCCGGCGTGGCCACCGCCCACCTTGACGCGCACGTCACCGGCGGGAATGTCAAGCTCGTCGTGGATGACGAGCAGCTCCTCGGCCTTGATCTTGTACTCGCGGCAGAGCTTGGAGATGGGTCCGCCCGAGGTATTCATATACGACTGCGGCTTGACCAGCACGATCTGGCGCTTGCCACCCTCTTCCTCGGGATCGTTGATGTTGATGAGTGCGACCTCGGCGCCGGCCTGGTTTTTCCAGTACGTGACGCCGGCCTGACGGGCCAGCTCGTCAATCGCCTTAAAGCCGGCGTTGTGGCGGGTCTCGGCATATTCCTCACCCGGGTTGCCAAGTCCGGCAACCATGCGAATCTTAAGCGGCTGTGCAGCTGCCATAGGTTTCCTTTCGTTACATAAGTAGTTCGTTCAACGACAAAGGCTACCACGCCCGCCGAAGCCGAGACCTTGTTTCAGTGAAATCCCACCAGACAAAAGCACGGCCGCGGCAGAGCGAGCCGCCGGAACAGAAGAAACCCCCGCGCGACCTTTGCGAAGCAAGGGGGAGCGCGGGGGTTTCTTCTGTTCCGGCGGTGATGCGCCGGGTTGCAAGGACGATGCGATTACAGCGCGAAGTCGCCGCCGACGAGCGTGGAGACGGGCTCCTCGTGGTAAACGGCGGAAATGGCCTGGGCGAACTCCTCGGCGACCGAGATGGTCTTGATCTTGCCGCCGACCTCGACGGGGATGGCGTCGGTGACGACGCACTCGACGATGGGGGCATCGTTCAGGCGCTCGATGGCAGGACCGGAGAAGATGCCGTGGGTGGCGCACACGTAGATGTCGCCGGCGCCCATTGCCTTGAGCTCCTTGACGTTGGCGCACAGGGTGCCAGCGGTGTCGATCATGTCGTCGTTGATGATGCAGGTCTTGCCCTTGATGTCACCGATGATGCCCATGACCTCGGCGGCGTTGTGGCGCGGACGGCCCTTGTGGGCGATGGCCAGGTCGCAGCCGAGCATGTCGGACAGCTTCTTGGCGGCCTTGGCGCGACCCACGTCGGGGGAGACGACAACCAGGTTGTCGGTGTCGAAGTGCATGTCGTTGTAGTACTGGCCAAACAGCGGCAGTGCGGACAGGTGGTTAACCGGGATATCGAAGAAGCCCTGGATCTGGCCCTGGTGCAGGTCGAGGGTGATGATGCGGTTGACGCCGGCACGCTCGAGCAGGTTGGCGACGAGGCGGGCGGTGATGGGCTCGCGCGGGCCGGCCTTGCGGTCCTGGCGGGCATAGCCGTAGTGGGTGATGACGGCGGTGATGGAGCGGGCGGATGCGCGCTTGGCAGCGTCGGTGGCGATGAGCAGCTCCATGAGCATGTCGTTGACATTGCCGCCGGCCACGGACTGAATCAGGAAGACGTCGGCGCCGCGGACGGTCTCGTCGTAGCGGGCGTAAATCTCACCATTGGCGAACTGCTTTAGCGTAAGGCCCGAAAGCTCGACCCCAAGGTACTCAGCAATCTTCTGAGCGAGGGGACGGTTGGAGGAACCGGAATACACGCGGATGGACTTGCGCATATTCTCCGACTTCTCGGGATCATTAATCGGCATTACCCTTCTCCTTTATACATCGAATGCCATATAGATGCCTTGTTGCATTGTAACCGCGCGGCGGGGTTTATCGGGTCCTGATAACGTCTTTACCGCCAACGGACACGAACCGACCACTCATCCGGTTGCGCAGGTCACGATAGAAAAAGGAGCCGCCCCCATGGAGCAGCTCCTTTTGTGCTTGGTAAAACGTTATACCTCGTCGTCCTCGTGCAGGCGGCGGCGGTAATCGGCGGCCCAGCCCTCAATATTTACCTGACGGGCGCGGCCCAGACCGAGCGCGTCTGCCGGGACCGGCTCGGTGATGACGGAGCCAGCGGCCACGAGCGCGCCGTCGCCGATCTGGGCGGGCGCGACCATCATGGTGTCGGAGCCAATGAAGGCGTCCTTGCCGATGACGGTCTTGTGCTTGTGCACGCCATCGTAGTTGCAGGTGATGGAGCCCGCGCCCACGTTGACGCCGGAGCCCATGGTGGTGTCGCCGATGTAGGACAGGTGCGGCACCTTTGAGCCCTCGCCGATCGTGGACTTCTTGATCTCCACGTGCGTGCCGGCCTTGGATCCGTCGAGCATGTGGGTGCCCGGGCGCAGGTAGGCGCGCGGGCCGCAGTCGACGCCGTTCTCGATGACGGCCTCGATGGCGATGGTCTCGTCGATGACGCAGCCGCTGCCGACGGTGGTGTCGGTGAGGCGGCTGTTGGGGCCGAGCTGGCACTCCTCGCCCACGGTGACGTGGCCGATCAGGTGCGTCTGCGGCCACACGACGGTATCGCGGCCGATAACGGCATCGGGGCCGATCCAGGCCTGCGTGGGGTCGATGAAGGTAACGCCCTCGGCCATCCAGTGCTCGTTGATGCGGTCGCGCGCGATGGCGGTGAGCTGTGCGAGCTGGATGCGGCTGTTGACGCCCAGGCCGTCGCGGTAGTCGTCGCAGTGGAAGATGGAGACAGCCTGGCCGTGGCCCTTGAGGATCTCGAGCATGTCGGGCAGATAGTACTCGGACTGCGCGTTGTCGTTGCCGATCTCGTTAATGTGGGCGGCGAGCTGCGCGCCGTCAAAGGCGTAGCAGCCGGCGTTGCACTCCAGCAGCGTGGCGGCCTGCTCGGGCGTGCAGTCCTTCTGCTCGATGATGCGCTCGATCTGACCATCGGCGCCCAGCTTGATGCGGCCGTAGCCGAAAGGATCGGGCGGGGTCATGGTCATGACGGTGCAGGCGAGCTCGCCGGTGGCGACGGTTTGCGCGAACTTGGCGACGGTGTCGGCGGTGATGAGCGGCAGGTCGCCGTTGAGCACCACGACGGGGCCTTGCGTGATGCCACAGGCCTCGAGTGCGACCTTCACGGCGTGACCGGTGCCCAGACGCTCGGTCTGCTCGACGCACTCGACCTTGGTGGCGCTGTTGGCGTAGGCGCCGTCGATGAGGGCGCGCATCTCGTCGGCGTGGCTGCCGATGACAACCACGACGCGGCTGCAGCCGGCCTTGATGGTAGCGTCGACGATCCACTGGACCATGGGCTTACCCAGGATCTTGTGCGAAACCTTGCAGTGGTTCGACTTCATGCGGGTGCCCTCGCCGGCAGCGAGGATAATTGCGGTTGCGTCCATGTGATCTCCTGTTACGTTATAGAGACGTGTGTTTGGAAACGATACACGGCGCAATATGATACCGCAGGCATATGACGAGCGCGTAACGATTGGTTTGCGGCGGTTGAGGCTTGCGCCGCCGGCGTGGCGTTTGCACTGCTTGCGTGCGGCGTTGGCGGTGCTGCGGAGCTGTTGTTTGAGCGAGGGGACGGGGGTGCCCGTGGACAACATACGAGAGGAGTTTGGCGGCGAGCCCGTCGCGGCATTCTCGATGTCGCATCCGGCTGTGCCGGCACTCTATATAGTGCTGACGCTGGGGCTCACTATGTTCTCGATGCAGCCGGTACTGATTGCGCTGTCACTTGCGGGCGGGCTGGCGTATGGATTTGCGACGCGTGGGGCTGCCCGCACGCTGGGCGCGCTCCGCTGGCAGCTGCCGGTGATTTTGATCGTCGCGGTGCTCAATCCGCTGTTTAGCGCCTCGGGCTCGACGGAGCTGTTCCGTATTGGCATGCGCGCGGTGTATCTGGAGAGCATGGTATACGGCCTGTGCATGGGCGGGCTGTTTGTGGCGAGCGTGCTGTGGTTTGAGGCGGCGGCGTCGATGCTCGAATACGACAAGGTGCTCGCGCTGCTGGGCAATGCCGCACCGGTGATTGCGCTCATGATCTCGATGTGCATGAGGCTTATCCCGCAGTTTTTGCGCCGCGGCCGCACGGTGCTGGCGGTGCAGGACGCGATCGATGTGCCGGGCCGCGCGCCGGCCGACCCCGTACGCTCGCGCCTGCGGGCGTCGAGCGTGTTGATGGGCTGGGGCATGGAAGATTCGCTGGAGCGCGCGGACTCGATGCGCTCGCGCGGGTGGGGTGCCGCGACGCATCGTACGACGTATACGCGGTATCGACTGGGGCGCAGCGACGTTGCCGCGCTGGCCGGGCTCGCACTGTTTGGTGCTGTCGCGGTGGCGGTGGCGTGGACCGCGACGACGCAGTATTCGTTTTATCCGCAGCTCTCGGTGCCGGCGCCGTGGCTGGGCTATGTCGTGTACGCTGCCTGGATGATGCTGCCTTGCGCGTTGCACGCGATTGATGAGAAGAGGTTTGGCTGATGGCTCGGTTGGATAGGGGCCCGGTGTCGGGCGCGGCGTGCGGCCCGGATATTCCGGCGATTGAGGTGCAGGGCCTTAGTTTTGCCTATCCCGGGGCCGAGGCACCGGTGCTCGAGGGGCTTGATTGGCGTGTTCCCCAAGGTGCATTTGCGCTGCTTGTTGGCGGTACCGGATCGGGTAAGTCGACGCTGCTGTCGCTGCTCAAGCCCGAGATCGCGCCGGCGGGCGAGCGCACTGGTGATGCGCGCGTGCTGGGCGAGAACGTTGCCGACATGGACGTGCGGGCATCGGCGGAGCGCGTGGGCTATGTGTTCCAGGATCCCGAGAACCAGATCGTGTGCGAAACCGTGTGGCACGAGATGGCGTTTGGCCTGGAAAACTTGGGGCTAGCACGTGATGAGATGCGCCGTCGCGTAGCTGAGACCAGCTATTTCTTTGGTCTGGAGGACTGGCTTCATCGCGATACTGACACGCTTTCGGGCGGCCGCAAGCAGCTGCTGTCGTTGGCGGCCGTCCTGGCGCTGCGTCCGCGTGTGCTGCTGCTCGACGAGCCCACGTCTCAGCTCGATCCCGTTGCCGAGAAGAATTTTCTGCACGCGCTGTTTCGCGTGAACCGTGAGTTGGGCTGCACGGTTGTTGTGGCTACGCATCAACCGCGCCCAATGCTCGAGTATGCGACGTGTGCGTACCGGATTGAGGACGGTCGCGTGCGCGAGGTGGCGGATATGGCTTCTTTGGGACGCCGAGAATCGTTGTTTTCCGACGACATGTTGGGGTGGGGTGCCGTCCGATGTGCAAAAAACGGAGTATTCAGCAGGCGTGAGGACAATTTGGGCTCTCTGGAGCCGCCCGGGGACGTATCGAGCGCGAAAAAAAGTTCGGAATTGGACAAATCGTCCGAATTTGTGGCGCAAACGTCGCTCGAGAACGGCTCGGAAGCCTTCCCGCGCACGGATGGGAGCAGAATACTCCAAAAAATGCACGGCGGGTCGGCTACCACCCTGTCGGAAGGCTGGTTTCGCTACGATCGCGCGGGCGGTTGGGTGCTGCGCGGGCTCGATGCGTCGTTTTCGGCTGGCGCGGTGCATGCAGTCGTGGGCGGAAACGGCTGCGGCAAGTCGACGATGCTTTCGGTGCTGGCCAAGACCGCCAAGCTGCAGCGCGGCCGCATGGTGCGCGGAGCGGCCTCGGCGGCGCTGTTGCCTCAGAATCCCAAAGCATTGCTGGTTGCCGAGACGGTTCGCGATGAGCTGATGGAATGGGCCTCGACCTGCGGATATGACGAGAACTTGGCGCGGGAGCGTGCGGCGCAACTGGGATTGGACGGCCTGGAGACGCGTCACCCCTACGACCTCTCGGGCGGACAGCGCCAGCTGCTCGCGCTGGCAAAGCTGCTGCTGCTTGGCCCCGAGCTGCTGCTGCTTGACGAGCCCACGAAGGGCTTGGACCTGGAGAGCCGCCGCATCATCGCCCGCGCCCTGCGTGACCATGCGAAGGCTGGCGGCACCGTCATCATGGCTACGCACGATTTGGACTTTGCCGAGCAGGTCGCCGACGACGTCGCCATGATGTTTGACGGCGAGATTGCCTGCGTGGAGCCCCCGGCCGACTTCTTTGCCGACAACGTGTTTTATAGGGCGTGATGGGATGGCGGATTATCGCATCGTGCGCCTACTCGCAAAACTGGAGATCCCGCTGCTCCTGGCGGTGCCGGCAGTGATGACTGCGGCGTTGCTGGCGGGCATTGAGCAGGCGGCGCTTGCCATGCTGGTTGTAGTGGCGCTCGTGCTCGCACTGTTTTTTGCGGGCTATGAGACATCACGTCCAGGCCTGCGCCAGATCATGCCCACGCTGGTGCTGGCGGCGCTGGCCGCGGCGGGGCGCATCCTGTTTGGGCCCATTCCCGATTTTAAGCCCGTGAGCGCTATCGCCATTATCGCGGGTGCGACACTTGGCCGTCGCAATGGTTTTATGGTCGGCGCGTTGGCAGCGCTGACCAGCAATTTCTTTTTTGGGCAGGGCATGTGGACGCCGTGGCAGATGTATGCCTGGGGTCTGGTGGGCTATATCGGTGGCGCACTGGCGCATGCGGGCGCGTTTGACCGCGCCGATGGAACCGTGCGAATGCCGGCGCTGTTGGCGTATGGCTTTGCGTCGGGCCTGCTGTATGGCGTCGTGATCAACGCGTATGACATCATCGGTTTTGTGCAGCCGCTCACGTGGACGGGCGCCATAGCGCGTCTTGCCACCGCCGTACCGTTCGATATCACGCACGGACTCGCGACCTGCGTGTTTTTGGCCGCTCTGTACAAGCCCTGGTGTCGCCGCATCAACCGCGTCGTCGTGAAGTACGGGCTGTAGTGGTGGTTGCGTCGAGGCAAGAACCAATACTGTCTTGGTGTCATATCAAAACTATGCCGGTTTACGGGGCTAGATTGGCACAGGCAGACCATACCGGCTTTTTTCGAAATGGAGCAAGCCGTCTACCTGTGGTTTTATTATTTCGGAATTGCGTATGGTTGGGGGTTTGCGATTTAGCCCCGTAAACCGGCATAGTTTTGAAATGGCCGGTTGATAGACGGGCATCGTGGCCATCAAGAGCCAAATTGATCCGTTTTCCTCCGTCTCCAGACATCCCCGGGGAATCAGCTGAACCCGCCCGCCACGGAATCGGCCTATCTACTACGTTTGGCCCGACACCCCCAAACACAACCGCGTTTTATGAAAAACCGCAGGCTTTCTACCTGCGGTTTTCTTTTTGCGTTGTTCGCTGTGGTTGAGGGTAGTGGCTTAAACGTAGTAGATGGGCCAGTTTCGTGGCAAGCGGGTCGCGTGGATGCCCCCGCGAGGTGAAAATGGTCCGTTTTCCTCCGTCCCCGGGGGGGACCATTTGGGGGTTAGAGCTCCAAGGCGAGGGTGACGGGGCAGTGGTCGCTGCCGAAGATGTCGCCGCGGATGCCGGTGTCGCGTACGTTGCCGGCGATTGCGTCGCTTACCAGGAAGTAGTCGATGCGCCAGCCGGCGTTGTTCTTGCGGGCATTAAAGCGGTAGCTCCACCAGCTGTAGACGCCCTCGACGTTCGGATTTGCCGCGCGCCAGGTATCGGTAAAGCCGGCGTCGAGCAGCTCGGTGAACTTGCCGCGCTCCTCGTCCGAAAAGCCTGCGTTGCCGCGGTTGGACTTGGGGTTCTTAAGGTCGATCTCCTCGTGTGCCACGTTAAAGTCGCCGCAGGTTACCACGGGTTTGCCGGTCTCGCGCTCGAGCGCGTTCAAAAAGCCGCGGTAGGCATCGTCCCAGGCCATGCGCACGTCGATGCGGGCGAGTTCGTTTTGCGCGTTGGGCGTGTAGACATCCACAAACCAGAATTTGTCGAACTCCAGCGCGCAGACACGACCCTCGGTCGCGGCTTGGGCAACGAGCTCGGCTGCCTCGCCTTCACCGGCGTGGGGCAGCAGCGCGTCGGCGCGCAGCACGCGCAGCGGTTCCTGGCGGCTAAAGACCGCGGTGCCCGAGTAGCCCTTGCGCTCGGCGTAGCTCCAGGTTTGGTGATAGCCGGGCAGGTCGACCTGCACCTGGCCTTCTTGCAGTTTAGTTTCTTGCAGCGCTAGGACATCGACATCGAGTTCCTGTGCGATCTGGGTAAAGCTCGGGTCCTTTTTGAGCACGGCGCGCAGGCCGTTAACGTTCCACGAGGCGAAAGTGTAAGTCTGAGGCATGGTGTCCTTTCGACGGGGTTGGCAGGCTTAAGATTAACGCAACAGGGGCGGGGTGGGCTCCGTGGGCGACGGCGCAATCGCAGCCGCCCCGACCAACATGGACGGAGGACAAACATGACGCAAGCGATAACAGATCCCAAGCAGGCCTCCGCCGCGCTGGCGGAGCTGTTCAATACCCACAAGCGCATGGTGTTCTTTGGTGGCGCTGGTGTTTCCACGGCAAGCGGCATTCCCGATTTTCGCAGCGTTGACGGCCTGTATCACCAGCAGTTTGCCTACCCGCCCGAGACCATGCTCTCGCACAGCTTTTACGAGACGCATCCGGCGGAGTTCTTCGACTTTTACCGCACCAAGATGATCGCGCTTAACGCTAAGCCCAACCGCTGTCACACCAAGCTCGCCGAGCTGGAGCGAGCTGGCAAGCTCGATGTCGTGGTGACGCAAAACATCGACGGCTTGCATCAGATGGCGGGCTCGCAGCGCGTGTTTGAGTTGCACGGATCGGTCCATCGCAACATTTGCCAGTCGTGCGGAGCGGTCTATAGCGCCGAGTGGATTTGCTCGCGCGAGCACGAGGACGCCGCGGGCGTGCCCGTGTGCCCCGCGTGCGGTGGTCGCATCAAGCCCGATGTGGTGCTCTACGAAGAACCGCTCGACGAGCATGTGTTGACCGGCGCCGTTGCCGCCATCGCCGCGGCCGATGCCCTCATTGTAGGCGGGACCTCGCTCGTGGTGTATCCGGCGGCGGGCCTTACACGCTACTTTACCGGCGATACGCTGGCCATATGCAACCTTGCTCCCACCGATCAGGATGCAAATGCCGACCTGCTGATTTCTTGCGACATCGCGGCCGCGTTTGCGTTCTAGCCCGTGTGCGCGGATACAATAGAAAGACTGAGTGCAAAGCGACCCCGCTGCCAGCTCCCCAAGCTCGGCGGCGTGGGCATTTTAGGAGGATGTTCATGGCGAACGACAGCAAGACATGGCGGTGCGGAAAGTATGAGCTCAGCTTTGACCGTCCGCGCATCATGGGCGTCCTCAACGTGACGCCCGATTCGTTTAGCGACGGCGGGGAGCACTTCGACCCGGATGCCGCCATCGAGTACGGCCTGGCGATGCTCGACGCCGGCGCCGACATCATCGACGTAGGCGGCGAGTCCACGCGCCCCGGCTTTACCCCGGTTAATCCCGACGAGGAGGCTCGCCGCGTGCTGCCCGTGGTGCGCGCGCTGGCCAAAGAGGGCGCCATCGTCTCGATCGACACGCGTCACGTGGCGGTTGCCAAGGCGGCCGTGCGCTGCGGCGCCTCGATCGTCAACGACGTGACCGGCTTCACTGACCCCAAGATGGTCGAGTTTGTTAAGACGAGCACCTGCGGTGTCATCGTGATGCATGCCGGCGAGGTCGCCGCGCCTACCCGCACGCACGCAACGGTGCAGCTCGATACCTCGGCGGCGGCGTTTGTTGCCGAGAAGGCGCGCGAGGCGGCTGCCGAGGCCGCGCGTGAGGCCGAGAAGCCGGCTCGCCGCCGTCGCGGCAAGTTGCTGGGTGAGCCTAAGCCGGAGGCCAAGCTTCCGGGTGGCGTGGTGCAGCCCTCGTTGCCGTTTGGCGAACCTGAGCCCGCGACCGAGCCTGCAAGCGAGCAGGAGACGCCGGCCGCCGAGCAGGCTGCTGCCGCCGAGACCGTCGCGCCCGCGCCCGAGGCCACCGAGGCCGCATCGGAGCCCAATGACCGCCTGGCCGCCATGATGCGCCGCAGCGCCCGCCGCGAGGAAGCCTACGTGCCCACCTCGCAGCTCCGCCGCTTCACCCTGCCCGATTCGGCGCCCATCATGCGCCGCGTCATGGGCTTTCTGTCCGACCAGGCCCGCGCGCTCATCCACGCCGGCGTGTCGCGCGACCGCATCTGCATCGATCCCGGTCCGGGCTTTGGCAAGACGGCCAACGAGGACATCGTCATCCAGCGCGAGACTGCCAAGATGGCGTCACTGGGCTATCCGCTCATGTGCGCCGTATCGCGCAAGCGCTTTGTGGGCGCCGTCTCGGGCGTGACCGAGGCCGCCGAGCGCGATGCCGCTACGTTTGGCGTGTGCCTGGGCGCCATCCAGGCCGGTGCCAACATCGTGCGCGTGCACGACGCCGCGGGCTTTGCGCAGTTCCTGAATGGCTACTGGGCGGTTGCCAAGCCGCAGCCGCGCCGCGCGTTTGTGGCCGTGGGCTCCAACCTGGGGCATCGCTGCGACAACATCCGCGCCGCACGCGACATGATCGCCGAGATTCCACTTACCTGCGTGTCCAACTCCTCCAAGATCTACGAGAGCGAGCCGGCCTACGAGACGCGCCAGGACGCGTTTGCCAACGCCGTCATCGAGATCAAGACCGAGTTGGCGCCGCTGGTGCTGCTCGACGAGCTCATGAAGATCGAGGCCGAGCTGGGTCGCGACCGCTCCAAAAAGGCCAAGGCCAACGGTCCGCGCACCATCGACTTGGACCTGCTGTGGATGGACGGCGAGACCCACGGCGGCAAAAAGCTGCGCCTGCCGCATCCGCTGATCGGCGAGCGTGACTTTGTGCTGGTGCCGCTCGAGGATCTGATGCACGACCCGGCGCGGTTCTTCCGCTACAACGGCGTCGAGGTCAAGGAGCCCGAGGATCGCGTGGGCCATATCGTGGGCGAATTGGGGCGTATGTAGATGATCGAGATGAATGCTGTTGCCGCTGGCACCGAGCTCGACGCGGCGCGTGACGCGGGCCGCGAGGGCGTGTCCGCGGGCTGGTGCGCGTGGAGCGTGGGCGATGGTTCGCTGACGTTTTCGCTGGTTGTGCGCCCCGATGTGAACATGCACGCCTTCCACGGCCTGCCGTTTGTGGCCGCGATGGGCATGATGGACGCGCTCGTGGGCACGGCTTCGACGCCGGGGTTGGGCCTTGCCGGTAAAGTGGGTATCCAGTGGCCGAGCGATATCGTGTGCGGTGCGCCTGCGTTTGAGACGTCGCTCGCGCGTGTTGCCGTGAACGGCGGTGCCGGTGCTGCGGGCATGTTTGCCGCGGTGACGGTTGATATTGAGCGTGCGGCGCTGGGTGAGCTTGGCGTGGATATGGCAGATGAGGCGCTGATCGAGGCATTGGCCGCCGCTGTGCTGACCCGCGTTGACGCCTGGGCGGTTGCCGCCAACACGCCGCAGGGCGCTGCCGGCCCGCTGGCTCCGGTGCTGGGTGAGTACTTCGATATGGTGCCGCTGCTGGGTCGTCAGGTTGCGGCGGTGTCGCCCAACGGTTTGCCGCTTGCGGTCGGTGTGTTTGCGGGCCTGGACATCTGGGGCCGCGCGACCATCAAGACCGATGCCGGCGAGCAGGAGTTTCCGCCTGAGGCTGTACGGATTCGCGGGCTGTAACGCGAGGCGCCCGCGCTCAAAGATAGCGATGACAACAAGACCCTCCTCGGCTGTGCCGGGGAGGGTCTTGTTGTCTGGGGAATGGGTTGTCAGCACCCTATTCCTCAAAACTGAAAATCTTTCGATTTTGAGGAATAGAATTAAGCCAGCTCGGCCTTTAACGAGGTATATTCGTTGCAGAGTCTATTCCTCAAAACTGAATAATTTTCGTTTTTGAGGAATAGCGATAGAAGACCGCAGGGAGGCACCAATGAAACTCATCAATAGAACGTCATATATGGACACGTTGACGAGCCTTATTGGCGTACCGGACATCAAGGTCATAACGGGCATTCGCCGTAGCGGTAAGTCAAAATTGCTCGAGGCCCTCCGCGATTACGTGGAGGCAAATCTGTCCAATTCGAATGTCATCCATATCAATTACAACCTCGACGAGTTCGAGGGCCTGCTCGAATATCATGCCCTGCTCGCCTATGTGAAAGAGCATCGAGTGTCCGACAAGCAAAACTTCCTGCTTATCGACGAGGTTCAGATGTGCGACGGCTTTGAACGCGCGATCAACAGCCTCCATGCATCCGAGCAGTACGACATCTTCATCACCGGATCGAACGCCTTTTTGCTGTCGAGCGATCTGTCGACGCTCTTTACGGGGCGTACGTTCGAGATCGAGGTTTTCCCATTCTCGTTTGAGGAGTATCGCCTCTATAGTGACGAGGGCGAGGTCGATCGCGACTTCGATGGGTACGCGAGAATCGGCGGTATGTCCGGCTCTTACCCTTATCCACTGCAGGAGCAGCGCTACCAATATCTCTCCAATGTCTTCAAAACGCTCATCGTGAGGGATATCGTGCAGCGGCATAACGTGAGAAACGAATCGGCACTGCTGCGCATTGCCGATTACATGATGGACAACGTCTCCAACATAACGTCGGCACGCAACATTACAGATGTTTTGAATGCGGATGGGCTAAAGATTACGAACAAGACGGTCGGCACGTACATGGGGTACCTGTGCGATGCGCTTGCCTTCTATAAAGTTCGTCGGTACGACATTCGCGGCAAAAAATACCTTAAGAGCGGCGAGAAGTATTACCTGGCAGACCACGCGTTCAAATACGCACTGCTTGGTACACGTGATATGGATTGGGGACGCGTATACGAGAACATGGTGGCCATCGAGCTGCTGCGCCGCGGATACGAGGTATACGTCGGTGTGCTCTATAAAAAGGAAATAGACTTTGTAGCAATCAAGCGAAGCGAGAAGCTCTACATTCAGGTGAGCGACGACATCAGCTCGGATAAGACGTTTGAACGCGAGATTTCGCCACTGCTGAGCATTGGCGATGCGTATCCCAAGATGATTCTTGCCCGCACGCATCACGAGGCCACGGATCGCGATGGGGTGCAGATCGTGGACCTGGCGAGGTGGTTGTGCGGCGAGGCTTAGCAAAAATCCTATTCCTCAAAACTGAAAAATTTTCGATTTTGAGGAATAGGATTGGCGGCTGGTTGCTGCGACCTGGCGTTTACTCTATCCCAGCTCCTGCATGCGGCGGTAGATTTCGCAGATGCCCTTGATGGTGAGTTGCCCGTCGACCACGTCGAAGGCATCGGTCGAATCGGCGACAATGCCGGCGAGACCGCCCGTGGCGATAACGGTGGCATCCTCGCGGCCCAGTTCGCGCTTCATGCGAGCGACCAGGCCCTCGGCCATGGCGGCGGCGCCCATCACGGCGCCGACCTTGATGCATTCCTCGGTGTCGCGGCCGATGGCGTGCTCGGGCGCCTCGAGCGGAACGCTGGCGAGCTTGGCGGCTCGGGCGGCGAGCGCGTCCATGGAGATGCGGATGCCCGGCGCAATCGCTCCGCCAATGTAATAGCCGTCCTCGTCGATGACGTCGATATTGGTTGCGGTGCCAAAGTCCACCACGATCGCCGGGGCGCCGTAGAAGGTCTCGGCAGCGACGGCGTTGGCGATGCGGTCGGCACCAACGGCCTGGGGGCGCGCCGCCCGCAGCTTGGTCACCGCGGCCGTCTGTGGCCCAATGACGATGGCGTCTGCCGCGATGCGGTCGGCCACGGCGTGCCACTCGCGCGAGAGCTGCGGCACCACGCCAGCAAAGGCGATCGCGTCGACCGCGCCGAGCGAGAGGTCGTACATCTTAAAGAAGCCCATCAGGCGCACGTGGATCTCATCGGCGGTGTAGGAGCGGTCGGTGGGCATGCGCCACGACTGCACCAGCTTGTCTCCGTCAAACAGGCCCATGGCCGTCTGCGTGTTTCCCATATCGATAGCGAGCAGCATGTCTACTCCAGGTGTCGGCGTAAAAGGACGCGCACCATTGTATACGTGCCGTCGGCGGCGCTCGGCTGCGATTCGTTCACGGCGATATGGGCTGAGGGGTTTTAAATATGAAGGAATTATGCTCTACGAGATTTTCCTTGCCGTTTACCGAACTCCCACGTAATATTCTTTCTTGCGCACATGAGGCGCCCAGACATTGCGGGGTGGAGCAGTCTGGTAGCTCGCCGGGCTCATAACCCGGAGGTCGTAGGTTCAAATCCTGCCCCCGCGACCAAGAACTTGCAGCTCGTCGGCCTAGCCGGCGAGCTTTTTTGTTATTCCGGGACCGTGTTTTTCGGTCCAATTCTCAGCCTCTCAAACAAAATCTCGATCTGTAACATCTAGACCCGATTTGGGCGGCTAGGTGTTACAGATTGAGATGTTGAGTCCCCGCCTGGACGGTTTGTCTAAATCTGTAACACGAGGGACGGTTTTTACTGAGTAACTGTTACAGATCTAGATCTTTCGGCAGGCTAGATTGGTTTGTCTCAATCTGTAACAGTTGCTCGGCAAAATAGGGTCTTACTGTTACAGATCGAGACAAACCGACGGGCCGCCCCGCCCCATCCACCTGCCGCTACCTGCTGTCTGCCGATTTCCGTTGCGCCACTGTGCTCCCATGCCATATCCTCTAAACAACTACGCGGCAACATCGCCGCCGCGCCTACAAGAGAGGAATGTCCATGACCGCACCCGCATCCAAACTGCTCCAGCCCATTACGGTTGGCCCCCTTGAGCTTAAAAACCGCATTATGTTCCCGCCGCTGACCACCGGCTACGAGGAGCGCGACGGTTCCATTGGCGAGCGCAGCCTGGCTTTTTACGAGCGCCTGGCCCGTGGCGGCGTGAGCTACATCGTCATCGGCGACGTTGCTCCTGTTATGACCGCAAGCCCCACGCCCAAGTTAGCGACCGACGCCCAGATCCCCACGTTTAAGGCGCTGGCCGACGCCGTTCACAAGCACGGCGCCAAGGTCGCGCTGCAGCTGTTCCACCCCGAGTACGACGTGCCCGGCGTCGGCCGCATGGTCATGGGTTCCATGGCCGCCGCCAAGGCTGCGCAGGAGGCCAAGGCCGCCGGCGACGAGGAGACCTTTGCCGCCAAGATGGCCGAGTCCAACGAGATCCGCAAGCAGGCCTACGCCAAGCTGCACCACGACATGCAGCACTTTGTGAACGAGGCGAGCGTAGAGCAGCTCACCCAGATCAAGGAGGCCATCGCTGCCTCGGCCGCCCGCGCGCAGCAGGCCGGCATCGACGCCATCGAGGTTCACGGCGACCGTCTGGTGGGTTCGCTGTGCTCGGCCATCCTCAACCAGCGCACCGACGAGTACGGTGGCTCGTTCGAGAACCGCGTTCGCTATGCGCTCGAGGTTGTCGCCGCCATTAAGGAAGCCGCGCCGCAGCTGATGGTGGAGTACAAGCTCCCCGTGATCATGGAGAACCCCGACGGCACGCCGCGCGGCAAGGGCGGCCTGCAGCCCGATGAGGCCTGCGAGTTTGCCAAGCTGCTCGAGGGCGCCGGCATCGACATGATCCAGGTTGCACAGGCCAACCATACCGGCAACATGGGCGACACCATTCCGCCCATGGGCGCCATGCCCTACAACTGGACGCTGCCCGTGGCCGAGCGCGTCAAGGCCCTGGTCTCCGTGCCGGTGGCCACTGTCGGCCGTGTTGTTTCGGTCGAGGCCGGCGAGAAGATTCTGGAAGACGGTTCGGCCGATATCATCGCGTACGGCCGCTCGCTCATGTGCGACCCCGACATTGCGCTGAAGGCCGCCACGGGTGAGCCCATTCGCGAGTGCCTCAATTGCAACAAGGGCTGCGTCGACGCGATTCAAAACCGCAAGTACATCTCGTGCGTGCTCAATGCCGAGAACGGCGACGAGGCGACCATCGCCATCAAGCCGGGCGAGGGCGACAAGAAGGTCGCCGTGGTGGGCGGCGGTATTGCCGGCTTGGAGGCCGCGCGCGTGGCGGCCAAGCGCGGCTACGACGTGACCGTCTATGAGGCGAGCGATCACTTGGGCGGCCAGATTGTGCTGGCAGCCGCGCCTCCGCGCAAGGACGAGATCATGCGCTCGGTCGAGTACTACGAGAAGATTCTGCCCGGCCTGGGCGTGAAGGTCGAGCTTAACCATGCCGCTACGGCCGAGGATCTCAACGCCGCCGACGCCGCGATTGTGGCCGTGGGCGCACACGACGTGGTCATCCCCGTTCCGGGTGCCGACTCGGACAAGGTCGTCTCGAGCTGGGACGTGCTGGCCGGCAAGGTGGAGCTCAGCGGGCGCGTCGCCGTCATTGGCGGTGGCCTGGTGGGCACCGAGACTGCCGAGTACCTGCTGCAGCACGGCTGCGAGGTGGCGATCGTCGAGATGCTCGACAAGATTGCCGCGGGCGAGTCCGAGACCATTCTGCCGCTGATCATGAGCGACTTCGCCGCCCACAACGTGGAACAGCACGTTAAGACCCGCCTGACCGCCGTTACCGACGAGGGCGTGGAGGCCGTGCACACCACCGAGGACGGCCCCGAGGAGCCGGTGAAGATCGCCTGCGATTACGTGGTGATGGCCGTGGGCTCCAAGGCCAACGCGTTTGACCTGGATGGCGTGACGGTGCCCGTGACCTGCGTGGGCGACTGCTCGGGCGAGCGCACCGCCGACATTGCGAGCGCCATTCGCACGGCGTATCACGCGGCCAACGAGCTGTAGTTGAACATCGCGGCCAGGCGGGGCGGTAGCACGGATCCGCCTCGCCCGGCTGTGTCCCGTCGGGTGTCAACCGGTGCGGGGCCTGCAAGCGCAGCAGGCCCCGCCCTTTTTGTTTTGCTTCGGTGGATGGCAATGCGCGGTAATCATGAGGAGTAAGGACGTCTACTGCCTTGCCGATTACTCAAAATTATTGGGGGAGGGGTTAATAACTATATCCTCTATGCCAAAGGACATAAAGAGGTGTCAATTTTGTTGACAGGCGAATGACGATTGGCTGCGAGTCAGCTACCAGCGTAAATAATCGATAAAGAAATGTCGTAAATTGGTGCCAAATGCCCAGATAACGCCGCGTCTATTTTAATTAACTGCTTTGAGCAAACAGTAAAATGCTACTATCTAACTTGCACGTAAGAAAGCAGATTAACGGTTAAGGCTAAGAAGTGGCAGGTATGTCGGAAGCAACTAGGACTCGCACGCATGCGCCCGAGGTTAGGCAGCGCGCCGTCGAGATCCTCCAAGAGGGGGTCGGTCATCGCGCCCTCGCCGCGGAGCTTGGCATTCCCCAGGCCACGGCTCGTCAGTGGGCCCGCGCGTATGCCGTAGGCGGTGCCGACGCCGTTCTCAACGCCGGTTCGCATCATCACACCTATTTGTACGAAGTTAAGCTCGCCGTGGTCAAGGACCGCTTGGAAAACGGCTTAACGGTTCGCGAGGCCATGATCAAGCACAAGATTCCCAGCGAGTCTTCGGTCAAGGCTTGGTGCCGCCAGTATCGCGAGAGCGGTGAGTCCGCGCTGGTTGATAAGCCGCGCGGTCGCAAGCCGCGCGTTAAAAAGGCGGAATAGCGAACGGGATGGTGCGCCCACAGGGGCGCATTTTTCTTGCCGCGCCAACTTTTTGGACCGTCGTGAGCCTACTGGAACATCCTCCAAAGTGGTTAATAAACCGCGCGCAGTGGCCCGTGCGCCCGCCGCCGCGATAGGGGGAGCGTCGCCTCTCTGCTCCAAAGCGGACAGACTCCTTACCCCGTACGCCTAAAACTCCCCAGTTGACCGAAAACCCGCCGTCGCTACTCCTCAACTGAGCTATAACGTTAAACAATTGCAGCGTTTTTGCATGGGGGAGTGATGGTATGACGCTACTGTATTTCCTTACCCTGTTTCCGCTGGTACCGGCGCTGGGCATGCTGCTCGCGCGCGGTGACCGCGCCCGCGATGCGGTAGGGCTTGTAGGCTCCGGCATTATTATGGCGGTGACAGTTGTAGTCGCCGTCATGTTTTTTGGCACGGGTCCTCAGAGCTTCGGGGTGGCACCGGGCACCTCGCATGTGCTCTCGATCATCAGCTCCGTCATCGACGTAATTCTGTGCGCCGTCATCCTGTACAACGCGCGTAAATATAAGAGCACGCTCACCACGGTGCTCGGCGTGGTGCAGCTGGTGGGTTCGCTCGCCTTTGCAGCCATGACGCTGCCCGCGGCCGAAGCCGTCACGGCAACGCCACTCTACCTAGACTACATGAGTGTGATCATGGTCCTCGCCGTCGGTATCGTCGGCAGCCTAATCTGCGTGTATGCCCTGGGCTACATGAAGGACTTCCAGGCCCATGACGAGCACGAGGCCGCGCTGCGCGGGCAGACCGCGCCCGACCGTCGCCCGCAGTTCCTGGCGCTCATGTTCCTGTTCCTCTCGGCCATGTTCGTCATCGTGACGAGCGACAACCTTGAGTGGCTGTTCTGCGGCTGGGAAATCACCACCGTGTGCTCGTTCCTCATGATTGGCTACACGCGTACGCCCGAGGCCATCAAGAACGCCTTCACCCAGATCATCCTCAACATGCTGGGCGGTATCGCGTTTTTGGCCGGACTCATGTTCCTGCACGTCAACGGCATGCCGCTGACCATCTCGGGCATGATCGAGCTTTCCGGCGCCGGAACCGCGCAATCCGCGCTGCTGGTCATGCCGGTCATCCTGTTGTCGCTCGCCGCACTCACCAAGGCCGCACAGATGCCGTTCCACACGTGGCTGTTGGGTGCCATGGTTGCCCCCACGCCCACGAGCGCCCTGCTGCACTCGTCAACCATGGTCAAAGCCGGCGTGTTTTTGATGGTCAAGCTGAGCCCACTCTATGCCATCTATCCCGTGACCGGCTTTATGGTCACGAGTGTGGGCGCCATCACGTTTTTGCTCGCTGCCCTCATGGCCATCTCGCAGAGTAATGCCAAACGCGTGCTCGCGTACTCCACCATCTCCAACTTGGGCCTCATCAGCGCCTGCTTGGGTGTCGGCGCGCCCGAGGCCGTGTGGGCGGCCATCTTCCTAATCCTGTTCCACACGGTGGCCAAGTCGCTGCTGTTCCTGTGCGTAGGCACCGCCGAGCATCATATCGGCAGCCGCAATATCGAGGACATGGACGGCATGTTCAGCCGCATGCCGCACCTGACGCGCCTGATGATGCTGGGTATTATGGGCATGTTCGTGGCCCCGTTTGGCATGCTCGTGTCCAAGTGGGGCGCCCTGGTGGCGTTTGCGCAGACCGGCAACGTGCTCATGATCATGGTGCTTGCCTTTGGCTCGGCCGCGACCTTCTTCTTCTGGGGCAAGTGGCTTGCTAAGCTTTCGGGCGTCGATCCCACGGCTCAAAACGTTGAGGTCAATGTCCATAAGACCGAATGGATGGCCCTCAACACCATCGCCGCGCTGCTGATTCTTTGCTGCGTGGCGTTCCCGCTCATCTCGAGCGGTCTGGTGTCGCCTTACTTGGCCATGGTGTTTGGCCGCGTGCCGTACGTTATTGGCAAGGACTCCATGTATCTGATGGTGGTTATCGTGGCGTTTATCGCCGTGGTGCTGCTGACTTCATTCCGCGTGAGCAATAAGCCGCACGTCAACGTATATCTTTCGGGTGTGGGAACCGACAATTACCGCCATTTCCGCGGCTCGATGGGACACGAGGTGAAGGCCGAAAAGCGCAATTGGTACTCGGAGGACGCCCTTGGCGAGAAGCGTATTGGCCCCGCGGGTAGTGTTGTTTGCTGCGCCATCATCCTGTTTGCGCTGCTGTGCTGCGCGTGGATTGGGCCCGAGAGACTCGCCATGAGTGCGCCCTCGGTGCTGCGCGGCAAGTATTTCGAAGGCTCGGGTGTCGTGGGCATTTTTATTGGCACCGTGGCGTTTGCCTTGATTGCGCCGCTTGTGGGCGGCCTGATCGACGGCGTTGACCGCAAACTTTCGGCTCGCATGCAGGGCCGCGTGGGACCGCGTCTGCTGCAGCCGTTCTACGATGTGGCCAAGCTCCTGCGCAAAGCCCCTGCCAGCGTAAACACCATGGACGATACCTACATGGCGTGCGCGCTCATCTTCACCGTCGTGGGCGGCGGCATCTTTGTGTCGGGCTCCAACACGCTGCTGTGCGCTTTTATGGTGACGCTCGCTGCGATCTTTGTGGTGCTGGCGTCCGCCTCGACGCAAAGCCCATTTGCCCAGGTTGGCGCCGACCGCGAGCTGCTGCAAGTCATGAGTTACGAGCCCGCCGTTCTGCTGATGAGCGTGGGCCTGTACCTTGCCACCGACAGCTTCGATTCCATTGCCGTGACGGGGCAGTCAGCCCCCATCATCGTGTACAGCGCGCCCATTTTCCTTGCGCTGCTCGCGGTGCTTACCATCAAGCTACGCAAGTCGCCGTTCGACCTTTCGTACTCGCATCACGCGCATCAGGAGATTGTCCAGGGCGTCGCCACCGAGATGAGCGGCAGCACGCTGGCCAAGATGACCCTTATGCACTGGTGCGAGACCGTGCTGTTTTTGATGTGGGTGGGCATGTTCTTTGTCTGGGACAACCCGGTGAGCTGGGCCGTAGCCCTGGTCGTGATGGCCGCGACGTATTTTGTCGAGGTACTGATCGATAACACCTTCGCCCGTAGCACCTGGCGCAGCTGCTTTAAGCTCGGCTGGGGCGTGGCGCTGGTGTTTGGCCTGCTCAACCTTATGCCCATCCTCGTCGACGTGTTTATTTAGGAGGCGGCATCCATGGATCATAAAATGTCGCGCTCACCGTGGGTTATTCATTACGACGGCTCGAGCTGCAACGGATGCGATATCGAGGTGCTGGCCTCGCTTACCCCACTGTTCGATGCGGAGCGCTTTGGCGTGGTCAACACCGGCAACCCCAAACATGCGGACATCTTTTTGGTGACGGGCTCGGTCAATGCCCAGAACCTGCCCGTCGTGCGTCAGATTTACAACCAGATGCTCGAGCCCAAGTGCGTGGTGGCGTGCGGCATCTGCGCGTGCTCGGGCGGCGTGTTCCGCGATGCCTACAACGTGATCGGCGGCGTGGACCGCGCGATTCCCGTGGACGTGTACGCGCCCGGGTGCGCCATTCGCCCCGAGACGGTGATCGATGCCATCGTGGAGGCGTGCGGCATCTTGGACCAGAAGGAGGCCGTGATGCGCGCCGGCGGCGATCCGCTCACCGTGGGCGGCGCCGCCACCTGGGACGGTGGCGTTGAGCTGGGCGAGGACGGGTTTGTGGCCGCGGCTGAGGCCGGCGACGCGCCCGCCGCTGGCGACGCACCTGCTGGGACGCCCGCCGCGTCCGTCGCTGCAAAGGAGGCCGAGTAATGCAAGAGGCAATCTATACCATCGTTGGGATCGACGAGCTCCTGTCGCATGTCCAGGCGCTTAAGGGCGTCGGTGCGCGCTTTGTGCAAATGCACGCCGAGCGTAACGTCGACGACGGCTCGTATCGCTTGGTCTATACGTTTATCAACGTTCGTGCTGCTCAGGAGCATATTGCGCAGGGCGGCAGCTATGCGATCGAGAACCTGGTGGTCGAAGGCATCGACCAGTACCAGGAGATTCCGTCCATCAGCTCGTATTATCCGGCGGTATTCCCGTTTGAAAACGAAGCGCACGATCTGTTTGGTCTTGCCATCACCGATATGCAGATCGACTTTAAGGGCTTTTTCTACCAGGTCTCGACCGCTGAACCCATGAGCGTTATCACGCCCGAGGTGAAGGCCGCGCGCGAGAAGGCCATGAAGGTCCGCGCGGCTGCCGAGGCCAAGGCGCGCAAGGCCGCTGCCGAGAAGGCCGCCGCGGCTGCGGCTGCTGCAGGGGAGGGCGTTGCGGGCGCCGGCGATGCCGCGGGCGCCGCTGCTCAGCCCGCTGCGGCTGCCGGCTCCGATGCTCAGCACGATGGGGCTGCTGCGAAGGCGGCGCTCAAGGCCGCCGAGATGGAGGCAAAGCTCGCCGCCATGGATCCTGAGAAAGCGGCCAAGGTCCGCGCGGCGCTTGCCGCCAAGGCCGCCCGCGACAAGCAGAAAAAGGAGGCGTAAGGCCCATGGCACATCGCTCCGTTATTCCGTTTGGACCGCAGCACCCGGTGCTGCCCGAGCCGCTTCATCTGGACTTGGTGATCGAGGACGACCGCGTTATCGAGGCAATTCCACAGATCGGCTTTGTGCACCGCGGGCTCGAGAAGCTCACCGAAAAGCGCGACATGCATCAGTTTGGCTACATCGCCGAGCGCATCTGCGGCATTTGCGCCGTGGGCCACAGCTGCGGCTATGCCAGCGCCTGCGAACGCATGCTTGACATCGAGGTGCCCGGCCGCGTGCAGTATATTCGCACCATTCTGCACGAGCTTTCGCGCGTTCACTCGCATTTGCTGTGGCTGGGCCTGCTTGCCGACGCCTTTGGCTTTGAGGCGCTGTTCTATCGTTCGTGGACCCTGCGCGAGCAGATTCTCAAGATCTTTGAGAGCACTTGCGGCGGGCGCGTGATTCTGTCGATTAACGAGATCGGCGGCCTTAAGCATGATATCGAGGACTCCG
This sequence comes from Collinsella sp. AF36-3AT, assembly GCF_003475205.1. Taxonomy (NCBI): domain Bacteria; kingdom Bacillati; phylum Actinomycetota; class Coriobacteriia; order Coriobacteriales; family Coriobacteriaceae; genus Collinsella; species Collinsella sp. AF36-3AT. Next base: position 74,597 of record NZ_QROZ01000005.1, read on the forward strand.
AGCTGGCAGGCATTGTCCAGACGCTCGATGCCATGCGTCCTGACTACGAGGCTCTGGTGCATACGTTTTTGGACGATGACAGCTGCGGCGAGCGCCTGCATGGCGTGGGCGTGATTAGCAAGAAAGACGCGCTGGAGCTTTCGATGGTCGGTCCGTTTGGGCGCGCCTCGGGCGTGGACTACGACGTGCGCATGTTTGGCGACGGCGCCTATGCGGATCTGGCTGCGTTTGAGCCAATTGTCGCTACCGATGGCGACTGCTATGCCCGCTGCCAGGTGCGTTGCGCCGAGGTCACGCAGGCTATGGACATCATCAAGGAGCTTGTGGGCAAGATTCCGCACGACGGTATCGGTGGGCGCACCAAGCTTACGCCGGCCGACGGCGCGCGCGGCGAGGTTGTGATTGAGCAGCCGCGCGGCGAGGCGTATTACTATGTGCGCGGCAACGGCACCAAGAACTTGGACCGTTTTCGCGTGCGCACGCCGACGTCGCAAAATCTGGCGGGTCTGACGCATGCGCTGCAGGGCGTGCTCATTGCCAACGTGCCCATGATTATCCTGACCATCGACCCCTGCATTAGCTGCACGGAAAGGTAGGCACGGCATGAGTTTGCTGACATTTGCCAAGACGGCCTTGGGTTCTATGGTCAAGCAGCCGGTAACGGTGCGCTATCCGCAGGAGAAGCTCGCGGCACCCGAGCGCCTGCGCGGGCATATCGTCAACGATATGGACGTGTGCATCTGCTGCGGCATGTGCGCGCGCCGTTGCCCGGCGGGTGCACTTGCGGTCGATCGCAAGGGCGGAACGTGGTCGATTGACCCGTATGCCTGCGTGGTGTGCGGTGAGTGCATCGAGAGCTGCCCCAAGCACTGCCTGACTATGGACACCGCCCGCACTCCAGTCGCAGCGGACAAGACCCCCACGGTAGAAACCAAGCCGGAGTAGCGCTGGAATGGGGCTGGTATAGCGCTGGAATAGGGGCCGGCGGGGCAAAAATG
>NZ_QROZ01000005.1:75604-148238 GCF_003475205.1 Collinsella sp. AF36-3AT
AATAGGGGCCGGCGGGGCAAAAATGCCCCGCCGGCCCCGCGCGTGAACGCGTGTGCGGGCCGCCACGCGACCCGTCCAGCCCGAAAATGACCCGTCTGCCACGAAATGGGCCCATCTACTACGTTTAAGCCGCTACCCTCAACCATGGCAAGTAATGCGAAATAAAAACCGCAGGTAGAACGCCTGCGATTTTTCATGAAAAGCGGGTATGGTCGGGGATATTGAGTCAAACGTAGTAGATGGGCCGATTTCGTGGCGGGCGCTGTCAGCCGATCTCCGCGGGCGGAAGAAAACGGATCATTTTTGTTCCGCGAGGCCTGGGATGGTATCCGTGCGGGACTATCCGAACAAAACTATGTCGGTTTACTACGATGAATTCGACATTCCCGACCATGACTGCATTTTTCTAAATATTGCAGGCGTTCTACCTGCGGTTTTGCAAGCGCGCAATTTGCCGTGGTCGAAGGCGGGCGATTCATCGTAGTAAACCGGCATAGTTTTGAAATGGTATTAAATCGGTAGCAGCCATTTTGCTATGCCGGGGCGGTTGGCCGTTGGGTAATTACCCTCGCAGGTAGGCGATGGCGATTTGGGTGCGGTTGCGCAGACCCATTTTGGCAAGGATCGAGCTGATGTGGTTGCGCACCGTGCCTTCGCCCATATAGGCGGTGGCGGCGATTTCCTTGTTATCGAGACCGCGGGCGATGAGCTCGGCGACTTCGAACTCGCGGTCGGTTAGGCTGGCGAAGGCCGCGGGCCGGCGGGTCGTGCCGGCATCGACGCCCGTCCCATCAAAGTTGATATCTTCGATCGCCTTACCCTCGAGCACGCGTTTGCCGTCCATGACTTGCGCCAACGCCGGAGGAATGACGGCGACATCGGTTTTAATCAAGTAGCCGCGGGCGCCCAGTTTGAGCGCCGACACAATGTACTCGTCATCCGAGAATGTCGTCAGAAACACCACGCGCGCCGAAGGGTCGCGCTCAAGGATTTCGCCCGCCGCCGAAAGGCCGTCGCGCCCCGGCATCTGAATGTCGAGCAGCGCGATATCGGGCGCGTGCTCGGCGTAGAGTGCCACCGCGTCGTTGCCGTCGGCTCCGGTGCCCACCACTTCGATCTGCGGCTGGGCGCCCAGGATAATCTTGAGCGAATCGACTACCAAGCGGTCGTCGTCGACAACTATGAGCCTCATCGGGCGTCATCTCCTTGCTGTTTGGGGACGGTGGCAAACACGCGCCAGCCGGGGGCGCCGGCGCGCAGGCCGGCGGTGAAGGTTCCGCCAAGCGCCTCGACGCGCTCGCGCATGGAGACGAGCCCCATGCCTTCTGCGACGTTGCTGCTGCTCGCCGGGGTCGCGTCTGCGCCATCATCGGTAACGATGAGCTGGTAAAACGACGGATGCTCCATGCACCGCACGGTAATGGTTTTGGCATGGGCGTGGCGCATGGTGTTGGAGAGCGCCTCGCGCAGGACCGCCGCAAAGCAGTTCGCGACGTTTGCGGGCGCATGTTCGGTCATAACTTCAAGCTCAATCCGCGGACCGCCGTCCGAGCGCGCGCCTTCAACAATGCGTTCGAGCTGCACGGAAAGGTCGACGGCGTTGTCGTTGAGCGCGTGGACGCTGGCGCGCACGAGCTGGAGCGCCTCGTCAACGGTGTATTTGACGTCGGCGAAATCGGCGGCAACGCCGGGCTCGTTGGCATGGACCACGCGCAGGGCTTCGGTTTGAAGCGAAGCGCGCGTGAGCTGGTGGCCCACGTTATCGTGGATCTCGCGCGCGATGCGGGCGCGCTCGGCGAGCGTCGCGAGCTCGACTTCGTAGTCCTGGCGGTCGGCGAGGTCGCGGTTGCGTGCCTCGAGTGCCAGGGCGCGTTCTTGCAGCTTGTCGCGGGTGCGACGCATGCGTTCCTGTTCGCGCTCCAGCTGCGCGGTGCGCAGCGACAGCAACGTGGCGGCGACCGAAAGGATGGCGGTTAGCAACAGCGTTCGGGTGGTGAGCGCGCCGCAGCGAAGGTCCGTGGCAAGTGCGCAGGCAAACACGGAGCCAATTGCCAGCGCGGGCCAGATGCGTTCACGGCGCACGCGTCGCGCGATGTCATAGAGGGCGAGAGGTGCGAACGGCACAAACGGCGGCACGAAGACAGCCGCGATGACGTAGGCGTAGCTGCCGGCCTCGCTGGCGCGACGGGCGCGTTCTCCCTGCGCGACCTCGGCCAGTGCGGCGATGACAACGCCAAGGCAAAACGCCGCGACCAGGCGAGCATCCACAGCAAGGCCCGTGGCGGCTGCGATGCAGCACGCCAGCACGATCGATTTGTCGAATAGCCTGTTCATACGGGTATTGTACGCGATGCCGCGCACGGGGGAGGCGCCGCCCGGGGCAACCGTGACATTCCTCCCGCGCGGCAAAGCGGCGTCGATCGCTCGCGCGAGCGGGGGTTTCGCCTCCGCCCCCTCGTACTCGTGACAAAGCTCACTGGTGCGCGCCGCCCACTCCTGCGATGATGCAATCGTACCGGGCCGCAATCAACAGAAGGGCCGCCTCATGACAGACATAGTCCACGTCGAAAATCTCGTCAAGCGCTACGACGACCTTATTGCGCTCGACCACTTTAACCTGAGTATCGCTCCCGGCGAGATCTTTGGCCTGCTGGGCCCCAACGGCTCGGGCAAGACCACGTCCATCAACTGCATCCTGCAGCTGCTCGCCTACGACAAGGGCACCATCGAGCTATTCGGCGAGCGCATGACGCCCGCCCGCTACGACCTCAAGCGCCGCATCGGTGTGGTGCCGCAGCAGGTGGCGGTGTTCGACGAGCTCACCGTGCGCGAGAACATCGACTATTTCTGCAGTCTCTACGTCAACGACCGCAAGCGCCGCCGCGCGCTGGTGGACGAGGCGATCGACTTTGTCGGCCTGGGCGACTTTACCAAGTTCCGCCCCGGCAAGCTCTCGGGCGGCCTGGCGCGTCGTCTCAACATTGCCTGCGGCATCGCGCACAAGCCCGAGCTCATCTTTTTTGACGAACCCACGGTGGCGGTCGACCCGCAAAGCCGCAACGCCATCCTGGAGGGCATCTGCCGCCTGCGCGACGAGGGCGCCACGGTGGTGTATACCAGCCATTACATGGAGGAAGTCGAGCAGATCTGCAGCCGCATTATGATCATGGACGGCGGCCGCGTGCTGGCGCAGGGCACTAACGACGAGCTCAAGCGCATGATTCAGATGGGCGAGAAGATTGTAATCGAGGTCGGCGAGGTTCCGAGTGCGGCGCTCGGTGCCGTCGCAAGCCTGCCGCACGTTCTGGACCTTTCGGCAACGGCGGGACAGCTCACGTTTTCGTGCGAAGCGAGCCCGCACAACCTGACGGACATTCTCGATGCGCTGCGCTCGCATGACGTGCCACTCGGCCGCATCTATTCCGAACCGCCGACCCTCAACGACGTGTTCCTCGAGATCACCGGCCGCGAGCTGCGCGACTAGGGGGCGGCCATGTTCAACACCATCATCACCACGGTCAAGACGCTGCTGCGCCGGCCGAGCACGTGGGTCTGGGGCGCTCTCTTTCCTATTGCGCTTTCCACGATGTTCATGTTTATGTTTGCGAACCTCAGCTCCGACGGCACGGTCGACCCGGTGCCGGTTGCCGTCGTGGCGGACGAGGCCTGGGATGCCTCGACCTTTAAGGACGTGGCAGCTTCGCTTGCCAAGGCAGGCGACGACCAGCTGCTCGATGTGAGCGAGTACGAAGACTTGGCTGCCGCGCGCAAAGCGCTCAAGGCCGGCGAGGTCGCGGGCATCTATATGGTCGATGCCGCGGGCACGCCCAGGCTCACGCTGCTATCGAGTTACGACAGCTCGCGCGCCTCGTCGGTGCTCACCGACCGCAGCATCCTTGAAACGGTGGCAAGCTCGTATACGCAAAATACCGAGCTCATGGCTCAGATTGCTCAAGATGACCCGGCGGCGCTCGCCGACCCGGAGGCGGTTGCGCGCGCTCTGTCGCTCGAGGGCGGAACCCGCCGCGTGAGCCTGACTCGTGCCACGCCCGATGGCACGGTCATCTACTATTACGCGCTTTTTGGCCTGGTCGCGATGATGTCTGCCGAGTTTGCCGCCTTGAGCGTCGTCGATTTGCAGCCTAATCTGTCGGGCCTTGGCGCGCGCCGCTGCGTGGGCGGTCTTTCCAAGACGGCGTCGCTGGCCGGCATTTTTGTCGGCTCGTGGCTGGTTTCCTTTGCATCGATGGCGGTTGCGATCGGCTACGTGCGCCTGGTCGTGGGCGTCGACTTTGGCGGGCGCGAGGGGTTGTGCCTGCTGGGCGGGGCTGCATCCGCGCTTGCCGCCACGGGCCTGGGGCTTTTTGTGGGCACGCTTCCCGTTAAGGGCGGCAAGGCATCCAAGTCGGGCATCCTCACGGGCTTTGCCACCACGTGCGCCCTGTTCGCCGGCCTCTACGGCGAGCCGGCGATGGCGCTTGCCGACGACGTCGCCCGCGCTTGTCCGGTCGAGTGCTGGCTCAACCCCGTCAAGCTCATCTGCGACATGTTCAATCGCCTGTATTTCTTTGAGGACCTGGGGCCCTTCGCTGTTCGCGCCGGCGCGCTCGTCCTGATGGCCCTGGTGTTTGTCGCCGCCGCTACGCTGATCTTTGGAAGGAGCCGCTATGAGCACCTTTAAGACCGCGCTTCGCATGGCGCTGGCGCACCCGTTCTACCTGCTCATCTATACGGTGTTCATCTCGCTCATGGGCGTATTCATCGCGGCTTCGGTGAGCTGGAACTCGTCGCAGCTTACCGAGTACAAGCCCTACGACACCAACGTGATCGTGGTCGACCGCGACAATAGCGACCTTTCGCGGGCGCTTACCAAGCACCTGGGCTCACGCTTTGACCTGGTCACGGGCGTCGGCGACGACACATACGACCTTGCCGACGCGCTCTCCAAGAGCAACAGCGCCAAGGGCAGTGCCGATTGCGTGTTCTTTATCCCGGAGGGGTTTGAGGACGATCTTGTTGCAGCCGCCCGTGCGGGGGAGGCCCTGCCCAAGCTCGACGTGACCTATGGTTCCGGCACCATGGCGGCGGCGCTTTCGTCCGCCGAGGCCTCGCGCTGGATCTCGCTCGCGGGCGCTGCGGCGGCGCTTGAACCCGCTGCCTCCAACGGTGACGTCGCAAGGGCCGCCGAGCACGCGGCCGCAAAGCGCGCGGAGGTCCAGATCGAGCAGGTCAAGGTCGACTCGACTGCTGCTACCACGCTCGAGTCGTACTTCAACTTTGGCGCGTACGCGATCATCTCGTCGGTCATCGTGTCGGTGGGACTGGTGTTCTCGGGCATGAACGAGCCCGAGCGCGTGCGCCGCATGGATGCCAGCCCGGTCTCTGGGCGCCAGCGTTCGCTCGCTGTGTTCGCGGCCGCCGCCGTGCTCACCGTCTGCATCTGGCTCGTGTCGAGCATGATGGGCGTCGTGGGCTTTGCCAGCGCGGTTGCCGAGGTCGGCGTGGGTCGCGTGTGCCTGGCGCTGGCGGCAACGTTTGCCCTAGCGTGCACGCCACTGGCCGTTGGCTTTGCCCTGTCGAGCCTGGGCGCGCGCGAGGAGCTGCTCAACGGTGTGGGCAACCTGCTCGGCATGCTCATGACGTTTTTGGGCGGCGCCTGGATGCCGCTGTCGCTCATGGGCTCGGCCGTGCAGACGGTGGCGCACTTTGTGCCGACGTATTGGGTGAACGACGCGATCGGCAAGGCGCTCGCCGCGGACCTGACGTCCACCGTGCTGGGCGACATCGCCTGCGATCTGGGCGTCACGGTGCTCTTCGCCGCCGCCATCGCCGCCGTAGGCCTGGCCCTCACCCGCGCCAAATCCCACGCCTAGCTACCTGGTCATCGGGGACGTTCTTAAACGGCTAGTCATCGGAGACAGTCTTTGTCGATTCGCCGGCCCGCCGGTCGTGCCGGCAAGGACTGTCCCAATATGTCGGCACTTGGGGACGTTCCTTTCCTGCCGGCACTTGGGGACAGTCCCGGCATTCATTGGGCACTCATTGGGGACAGACTTAAATGAGCGATTTCACTCATTTAAGTCTGTCCCCAATGAGTAGGTTGGAAAATAGTTCGCGCACGTCGCTTAAAAATAGTTCGCCCAGGTTTACTATTACCCTAGAAAAGTAGCAGAAGGCTAACAACGGGGGATAGCATGGCGACAAAGCATGCCTACGTCCAGGTCAACGGGCTCAAGAAACACTACGGCGATGGAGATGCACGCCTGACGGTGCTCGACGGTATCGACACGTCCATCAACCGCGGAGAGATCTGCGTCATGCTGGGGCCCTCGGGCTCGGGCAAGTCGACCTTTCTCAACCTGATCGGCGGCCTGGAGGATGCCGACGGCGGCTCCATCATGGTGGACGGCTGCGATCTCACGGCGCTCAAGCCCGCCGATCTGGGCGAGTATCGCCGCCGTGAGCTGGGCTTTGTCTTCCAGTTCTACAACCTGGTGCCCGACCTTACCATCAAGGAAAACATTGAGGTCACGGCGCACCTGTCCAAAAAACCGCTCGACGTCGACGATCTGCTGCGTTCGCTGGGCCTCTACGAGCACCGCAACAAGTTTCCGCGCCAGGTCTCAGGCGGCCAGCAGCAGCGCTGCGCCATCGGCCGTGCGCTCGTCAAAAATCCGGGCCTGCTGCTGTGCGATGAGCCCACGGGCGCGCTCGACTACAAGACATCCAAGGAAATCTTGCGGCTCATGGAGAATGTCAACCGCACCTACGGCTGCACCATCATCATTGTCACCCACAATGCGGCCATCGCGCGCATGGCCAATCGCGTGCTGCGCCTGCGCGACGGGCGCATCGTCGAGGATGAGCTCAACGAGTCACCCGTCGCGGCCGCCGAGCTCGATTGGTAGGCGGCGCCATGACACCTCTCGCAAAACGTCTCCCGCGCGAGCTGCGCCGCAATATCGGCAAGTACCTGGGCATCTTTTTGCTTATGTGCGGAAGCATCGCCCTCACGTCGGGCTTTTTGCTCGCGGCGCATTCCATCGGCTGCCTCATTGACGACATGCGCGATGCATACACGATCGAGGACGGCCGCGTGACTACCTCCTTCGAGGCCACCAAAGATCAGCTCAAGGCTGCCGAAGACGCGGCTGAGGACGTCGGCGGCGTTACGTTTTACAAGAACTTCTCTATCGACGCCATCATCAAAAAGGCGGCTGGCGACGACGGCACCAAGCGCACCCTGCGCACCTACGCGCATCGCACCAAGGTCGACATTGCGTCCTACTGCGAAGGCAAGCAGCCAAAGGCGGACAACGAGGTGGCTATCGACCGCGTCTTCGCCACCAATAACGACCTCGCCATCGGCGATAGGGTCGAGCTCGAGGGGCGCACCTACACCATCTGCGGCATCATGACGCAGCCCGATAGCCAGGCGTTGTTCCTCGACAATTCGGACTTTACGGTGAACACCATCACGTATGGTGTCGCCGAGGTCACCGACGCCGGTTTTGCCGCGCTCGAGGATGCCGGCGGCGCGCCCGCCTATACGTACTCCTTTACCTTTAACGACCGTGACCTCCCCACCGCGGATCGCATTGATGCGGAGCAGGATATGGTCGAGGCACTGACCGATGCCGATGCGCGCGTGGACGACCTGATCGATGCCGATTCCAATCAGGGCATTGGCTATGCGCGCGACGACGTGGACGGCGACTCCATGATGTGGATGACGTTGCTCGACATCATCATCGTGATCATGGCGTTTGTCTTTGTGGTGCTCACCGACGCCACCATCGAGGAGGAGAGCGCCATTATCGGCACGCTGCTCGCCAGCGGCTATCGCCGTCGCGAAATCGTGCTGCACTACCTAGCGCTTCCCGCCATCGTAGGCGTGGCCGCGGCGCTACTGGGCACCGCTCTCGGCGTTGCGTTCTTTACCGAGCCCATGCGCGGCCTCTATTACGGTTCGTACAGCCTGCCTCCCTTCCAGGTGTATTGGAGCTGGGAGATCTTCGTGAAGTGTGCCGTGGTCCCCGCCGCTGCGCTCATCCTCATCACGCTGGTGGGCCTGCTTCGCAAGATGGGCAAGACGCCGTTGCAGTTCCTTCGTCACGAGGCGAGCGGCAAATCGGGCACCAAGCGCGGCCTGCAGCTGCCGGAGTGCATGGGCTTTGTCTCGCGCTTCCGCCTGCGCGTCTTCCTGCGCAACCTGGGCAACTTCGCCACGCTCTTCGTGGGCATTGCATTCGCCTCGCTGCTGCTGCTCTTTGGCCTGGCGATTTTGCCCACGATGACGCACTACGCCGACAACCTCGAGACGAGCCTGGTCGCCGAGCATCAGTACACACTCAAGGCGCCGCTGGAGCTCGAGGGCACTACCGAGGAGCGCGAGCAGTGGTCGGCACTCGAGCGCTTGCAGTCGGTTGACGGCGCGCTGCTTTCTGCCGCCCAGGATGCCGATGACGAGCTTGACGGCGCGGCCGATGCGGCGCAGACGGCAGCCGATGCCGCGACCGCATCTCCGTCTGCCGAGAGCCTGACCGCAGCGCAGGATGCGCTTGCCAAGGTCCAGGACAAGAAGGATGCGCTCTACGCGCGCCTTGACGATCTTGCCGATGCCCTCGGCTGCAACCGCGATGAGGCCATCGATCTGATCGACAAGGCCTCTAAGATCGACACTGACAACGACGATATCCACCCGGTCAATACGACCGACAACGGCGCGGGCGCAATCGCGCAGGCCGAGAAATATGCCGTTTACCAGCTGCAGTACGACCGTGGCGACGGTAATGGCGAGGAGACGATTTCTGTCTACGGCATCTCGTCCGATTCGCGCTACTGGAAGGGCCTCAACATCGGCGATGGCCGCGTCGTCTTTGGCGGCGGTCTGCTCGATAAGTTTGGCTGGAGCGAGGGCCAGAAGGTCACGCTCAGCGACAAGTACGAGGGTGAGCATTATTCCTTTGAGTACGCGGGCAAGGACTGTGCCTGGGGCTCCAAGTCGGACATGAACATCTATATGAGTATCGACGACTTTAACGAGCTGTTCGACAACGACGCCGCCTACTTTAACGGCTATGTGAGCGACGAGAAGCTCGACCTCGACGCGCGCTACTTTGCCGGCGACACCACGCCCGACGACATGCGCGCCGTGGGTGACCAGTTCATCGGCATGATGAGCAAAATGATCGGCATGATGGTCGGGCTCGCGGTGTTTATCTTCCTGCTGTTTATGTACCTGCTGACCAAAGCGGTGATCGACCACAGCGCCCGTTCGATCAGCTACATGAAAGTCTTTGGCTATCGCGATAGTGAGATCTCGCATCTGTACATCCGCTCGATCACGCTGTGCGTGGCGGCGTCGCTCGTGCTGAGCCTGCCGGTCATTATTGGCTCGCTCACGGCCATCTTCCGCTCGATGCTGCTCGCCTACAACGGCAATATCGAGATCTACGTGCCCGCTTGGTCCATGGCTGCATGCGTCGGCATTGGCTTTGCGACCTACCTGGTCGTGGCGCTGCTGCACACGCGCTCTATCAAGCGCGTCAGCCTAGCCGAGGCCCTCAAGGTGCAAGAGTAGTCATCGGGGACGTTCTTAAATGACTGGTCATCGGGGACAGTCTTTGACGATTCGCCGGCTCGCTGGCCGGGCTGGCAAGGACTGTCCCTGGCGGTACTCATTTAAGTCTGTCCCCAATGAGTGCCTAACGACTCGGCGTTGCGCTTGACTTCGACCCTACTTTAACGGGTACCATCCTCTATGTCTGTAACGCCATATAGACCGAGGGGATAGATCTATGACCGCAACTGCACCCGCAGCACCCGCTAAGGTGTACTTCATCAACCTGCGCACGCATGCTCGCGAGAGCCAGCTCGACAAGCTCAAGCGTCTCATCCGTCGCGCCGGTATTGAGCAGATTGACTTCGAGAACAAGTTCGTCGCTATCAAGATTCACTTTGGCGAGCTGGGCAATCTGAGCTTTTTGCGCCCCAACTACGCCCGCGCCGTCGCGGATGTCGTCAAGGAGCTGGGCGGCAAGCCCTTCCTCACCGACTGCAACACGCTTTATGTCGGCAGCCGCAAAAACGCGCTCGAGCACATCGACACCGCCTACCAGAACGGCTTTACCCCGTATGCCACGGGTTGCCAGATCATCATCGCCGACGGCCTCAAGGGTACCGACGAGGCACTCGTCCCGGTCGAGGGTGGTGAGTATGTGCGCGAGGCAAAGATCGGCCAGGCACTCATGGATGCCGACATCGTGATCAGCCTTACGCACTTTAAGGGTCATGAGCAGGCGGGCTTTGGCGGCGCCATGAAGAACCTGGGTATGGGTGGCGGCAGCCGTGCCGGCAAGATGGAGCAGCATGCCGCCGGCAAGCCGAGCGTCGATACCACCAACTGCGTAGGTTGCCGTGCCTGCGAGAAGATTTGCGCGCACGGCGCCATCACGTTTGACGGTACGCATGAGCGCGAGCTTGCCAACGGCAGCACCCGCACGGTTCACGTGGCTGCCATCGACCACGATCGCTGCGTGGGCTGCGGCCGCTGTATCGGCGTGTGCAACCAGGACGCCATCAAGCCCGGCTATGACGCCGCGGCCGACGTGCTCAACTGTAAGATCGCCGAGTACACCAAGGCCGTTGTCGACGGCCGCCCGAGCTTCCATATCTCGCTTGCCATGGATATCAGCCCCAATTGCGATTGCCATGCCGAGAACGACACGCCCATCGTCAACGACATCGGCATGTTTGCGAGCTTCGACCCGGTCGCCATCGACCAGGCCTGCGCCGACGCCGTCCTGGCGTCCGAGCCGCTGCCTAACACCGAGCTTACCGACAGCGCGGCCAAGATGGAGCATAATCACGAGCATCTGGAGGGCGAGCAGGCCAAGGATCCCTTCTGCATCACGCATCCCGACACCGACTGGCGCGCGTGCATCGCGCATGCCGAGAAGATCGGCCTGGGCACGAGCAAGTACGAGCTCATCGAGGTCAAATAGCGCCTAGCTATTGGACATATCAAGCGCTTTTGTAGCGCAACGTTAGTAAAAACCGCCCGTGAGCACAGCGCCCACGGGCGGCTTTTTGGAAGTGCTAGGGGCCAGATAGACCAGTAAACCGTACTATTTGCTTAAAAATTCTTGTCGAGGAAGTCGTCGACCGTGTTCCAGTAGAGCTCGGGGTCAACTTGCGCGCTCTTGGCGTGGGTGGCGCCGTGGATAGTGAGCTTCTGTTTAACCTTGCTGGCACACGCGTCGTAGTTTTGGTCGAGCATGTCGTACGGCACAAAGGTGTCCTGGTCGCCGTGGATAAACAGCATGGGAACCGTCGCGTGTTCGAGTTGGTCCACACTGCTCGCCTTATGAAAGTCGTAGCCTGCGCGCACGTTGCACACTAAGTTTGCTACATCGAGCAAGGGAAAGCTGGGCAGGCCGAACACGTCCTTGAGCTGCAGGGAAAACTCGTCCCAAACGCTTGTATAGCCGCAGTCCTCGATAATGCATTTCACATTTGCGGGCAGAGATTCCCCCGCTACGTTCATGGCAGTCGCCGCGCCCATCGACTCGCCAAAGACCAGGATGCGCGCCTTGGGATCGGCCGCAACGATCCGCCCGATCCACGCGACGACATCGAGTCGCTCGGGCCAGCCCATGCCAATGTAGTCACCGCCGGAGCGCTCGTGGGCGCGGGCGGCAGGTGCGAGCACGTTCATGCCGCGGTCGTGGAATCGCTTGACGTATCGGGCCATACCGATGGGCTCGTTGGTATATCCATGCAGGCAGACGGCGTAATCGTGGGTGTTCTCCGAGGCGGCAAAATACCAAGCGGAGAGCTCGGTTCCGTCATCTGCGGTGAGGCTGCTGCTCTCGCGATTCTTTTTAAACCATGCCCGTGCCTCGGTGTCCTCGGCATCCGGCTGCTCACTTTCTTTGTCGTCCTTGCCGTCCTGCATCATCTTCATGGTGTATGGCGCGCGGGGATTCAGCGCGAAGTCAAACAGAAAGTTGCCGGCAAATCCGAGCAGCACAATGACAACCACCAGTGCAACGATGCCTGCTATCTTGAGCTTTCGATGGGGGTGTGCGTTTTGAGCCATGCGGTATTCTCCTATAAGATGTTAATACATCAACATTTAATGCAAGCGCATTATGGATGTTCGCCGTTGATGCGTCAACAAGCAAAGAATGGGTAAACAAAGGGTCACGTAAGGTGCAAATTTCGCACGTACCCAGACGCTTTGATATAGTGTTGAGAACTCTTTACATTGGAGGATGTAACCGGCATGTCCGATTCGAGCGACAGTTCTAAGCCGCGACCCAAGACCGCGGCCGTTCCACACTACACGGTGGGTGAGGAGATCATGAACTCCGTCACCCATGGTGTCGGCTGCCTGCTGGGTATCGCGGGCCTGGTGCTCCTGATCGTATTCGCCGCCCTGCGCGGCGGAGGCTCGGCCCACATGGCCGCGGCAATTGTCTATGGCGTCAGCATTATTCTCGAATACCTAGCCTCCACGCTCTACCACGCGATTCAGCCCGCGCGCGCCAAGCGCGTGTTTCGCATCATCGACCACAGCTGCATCTACCTGCTCATTGCCGGCAGCTATACCCCGTTTTGCCTCATCACGCTCGCAAACGACGGCGGCCCTGCGCTGTTCTTTGCCGTATGGGCCATCGCCATTATCGGCATCGCCCTCGAGTGCTTTATGCGCGAACGTCAACCGCACTGGGTAAGTGGCCTGGTCTACTTGCTGATGGGCTGGCTCGTTGTCTTTAAGCTGCCCGTACTTGTGGCACTGCTCAACCCCGTGGCACTTGCCCTGCTCGCCGTCGGCGGCGTGTGCTACACCGCAGGCGTGCCGTTCTATATCGCCAAAAACGTGCGCTATCTGCACAGTATTTTCCACTTGTGGGTGCTCGCCGGCAGCATCTTCCAGTTCATGGCGGTGATTCTCTTCGTAATCTAGCGACCGCGCCCATGCCCTCGCTCCCACGGGCGACCGGCGCAATTGCCCTATCCGTCACCTACGCTTACTACCCAACGTCCCGAATCTTGGAGGTTCGAGAAACTCCCGATGGACATAACCATCTCCCTTATTACCACGCTTGTCCTGACGCTTATCAACGGCTACTTCTCCATGTCCGAGATGGCTCTCACCACGGCCAAGCGCGCCGTGTTGGAGCACGATGCCGAGGAGGGCGACAAGCGCGCCGAGCGCGCCGTCCAGCTCGCCGCCGACTCCGATCAGCTGTTGGCTACCATCCAGGTCGCCATCACGCTCGTGGGCTTCGCCTCGTCCGCCGTTGCCTCGACGAGCCTGTCCGACCCGCTCGCCACGTGGCTCATGAGCTTTGGCATCGCGCCGCTCTCCGCCATCGCGCGCGGCCTGGCGCCGGTCATCATCACCGTCGCGGTCGCCTTCGTGTCCATCGTGATCGGCGAGCTCGTCCCCAAGCGCATCGGCCTGGCCAATGCCGAGGGCGTATCCAAGCAGGTCGTGGGACCGCTTTCCGTGTTCCAAAAGATCGCCCGTCCGCTCGTGTGGCTGACTGGCGCTTGCTCCGATGGCCTGGCCCGCATTCTGCGCATCAAGAGTGCCGACGACCGTCAGAACGTCTCGGAAGAAGAGATCAAGTACATGGTCTCGGAGCAGGACGACCTGCTCGACGAGGAAAAGCGTATGATCCACGAGATCTTCGACCTGGGCGACACCGTTGCCCGCGAGGTCATGGTGCCGCGCGTGGACACCACCATGTGCGAGGACGACGAGACGGTCGCCGACGTGTTGTCCACCATGCGCCAGACCGGCTTCAGCCGCATCCCCGTCTATCACGAGGACCCCGACAACGTCGCGGGCATCGCGCACATCAAGGACCTGATCCAGCCCGCGCTCGACGGCAAGGGCGACCAGCCCATCGCCGATTACCTGCGCGACGCCACCTTTGTGCCCGACACCAAGGACATCCTGCCGCTGCTGTCCGAGATGCAGACCTCGCACGACCAGATCGTGGTGGTCGTGGACGAGTACGGCGGCACGGCCGGCATCATCACCATCGAGGATATCGTCGAGGAGATCGTCGGCGAGATCGAGGACGAGTTCGACCCCGACAACAAGTACCTCACGCGCCTTTCGCGCCGCGAGTGGCTCGTCGATGGGCGTTTTTCGTGCGATGACGCGATTGAGCTTGGTTGGCCGCTCGAGGAAAGCGATGATTATGAGACCATCGCCGGCTGGATTTTGGAGCTTTGTGACTCGGTGCCCGACATCGGAGAGGTGTTTGAGGTCGCGGGGTACAAGTTTAAAGTGCAGTCGATGCGTGGCCAGCGCATCTCGCTCATTCGCGTGATCGCTCCGGCCGAAACCGATAAGAAGGATTCCGAGTCTTCGGTAAACGAGCCGACGACGTCGGGTGCGGGTTCCGCGAATCCGCACGACGGCGACGAGTAGGGCAAGGAAGAGTAGGGGAGAGTTATGGCAGGCCTGTTCAACATCCTTAAGGTCACCGTCAGCGAGGACAAGATCTGCGCGCATGTGCTGGTGAACCCCGGCATGCCGCTCATGACCTCGGAGGACATCGAGGCCACGGCGCGCGTGTACTACCTGGTACCGGCGATTGCCAAGCACCTGTGCCTGGGTGATTCCGGCCGCGAGTTCCAGGACTGCATGGGTCAGACCGAGCTCTGCCACCTGCTGGAGCACGTGACGGTCGAGCTCATGAACGAGACCGGTCTTGCCGGTAGCATCTCGTGCGGCCGCACGCGCGTAAGCGAGCATGACGAGCGTGTCTTTGAGGTCGAGCTTTCGTGCCCCGACGACGCACTGGCCATCGGTGCGCTGTCGTCGGCCACCTTTATGATGGACTGGGCGTACCTGCACGCCGACCAGCCTGCCCCCGACGTGGAAGGCACGGTCGCGGGCCTGCGCAACCTGGTGCTGGGCATGCGCGCCGAGGCCGAGGGCAAGGATCCTCACGAGGCCGTCGCCGCTGCGAACGGCGAAGATGCTGCCGAGGACGAGGGCGCTGACGAGGGCGATGTGCCGGTCGACGCCGAGCCCGTTGCCGATGCGACCGCCGAGCCCGTTCCCACCGAGCCCCAGGGCGTCCCCAACTTTGACGACGAGCCCCAGGTGGCGATTGATACCGAGGGCGCGGTTGCCGAGAGCCACGAGGCCTCCGCTGCCGTCTTTGGCGGTGCGGCGACGGTTCCGGCAGGACCTGCGCATGAGGGCGGCCTGCCGCTCGTGGACGGCGCCGGCGAGGACCCGGGTGCCACGGTGGCCATGCCGGCTATGCCTCAGGAGTAGGCCTACGCGTTTATCACCATCACGTACCTGCACCTTTGCCGTACGCAGATGAGCGGAGCGGCAAGTGATGCGCTGCGGGTATAATGGACAGCATTCAAACGGTGGGCACCGACGTGCCCGCAGGAGAGGAATGATCATGGGTAAGACTTTCAGCTTTGTCTCCGGCGCACTTTTTGGTGCTGCTGCCGGCGCTATTATCGGTGTTGCTCTGGCTCCGCGCTCGGGCGCCGAGACCCGCGCCATGGCTGCCGATATCGCCAACGACGCCTGGGACAATATGCGCGACACCTACGAGCACAGCGCCGAGGAGGCCCGTGCTGCGGTGAATGACTTTGGCCCGATGGTCGACGCCAAGACCGACGACCTGCGCGCCAAGGTCGACCTGGCCCGCGAGCGCATGGACCAGCTGCGTGAGCAGCTCAACGACGCCATTTCGGGTGGCAACGTGACGCCTGCCGCCGACGTCGTGGTCGAGAACGCCGTCGAGGCTGATACCGAGGCTGCGGAGCCCTCGACCGAGGCATAATGCGCGCCGGGGATTTTGTCGGCGCCAAGATTTATCGCAAGCCTACCGAGGACAAGCGCACCAAAAAGGACGGCACGCCGCGCAGCCCTAAAAAGCTCGGAAAGATTCACTTTCCGGTCTTTACCCCGGGCGGTACGCGCGTGGTCGGCTTTATGGTCCGCCAGTCCGATATCGCGGGCATGATCGAGCGCCCCGACCGATTCGTAGCGCTCGACGCCATTGGTGTCTACGAGGGCGCCATTGCGGTCGATGACGTCAAGGACACGTACGATGCTGCCGCCGCCAAGCGCCTCGACATCAACCTGGACGATTGCATCATCTGGGTTGGTATGGACGTGCGCACGGAATCGGGCGATGTCGTGGGCTACTGCTCGGACGTTGAGTTCAAGCCACGCTCGGGCATCGTACAGGCATTCTATGTGACCGCCGGTGCCGCTTCGAGCGTGCTGGTGGGCGACACGCAGGTGCCGCCGACGATGCTGCGCGGCTACGAGAACGGCGCGATGGTCGTCTCGGACGAGGTCAAGTCGCTCGGGTATTCGGGCGGTGCGGCTGCCAAGGCCGCCGAGGCCAGCGTCGTGGTGGGCGATAAGGTCAAAAAGGGCGCCAAGGTGCTCGACGACAAGGGGTCGGTTGCCGTGGACAAGGGCAGTCGCGCACTGGGCAAGCAGCTCGGCAAGACGCGCGGCATGTTCAAGGCCTTTAAGGACGAATACCAAAAGGCGAGCGGAGGCTCGTCAAAAGCTACAAAATAGCGACGTACCAAATGATGGGAGGCAAGCCGGAGACCTGTTGCTCCGGCTTGCTGTGTTTATGGGGGAGGGCATATGCGCCAAAACGGATCCAACTTAAACGGGCGTTCGGGTACGCGTCCGACGGCGCGCCGCGATCTGGGGCAGCTGCCCAGCGGTCAGCGCAAGCGTCACCGTAAGCCCGGCGCGATGTACCTCAACCATAGCCGCGGCTTTAGCGATCGCAGCGCGCGCATCGGCAACAGCCGTACGCCCCGTCGTTCGTCTCGCCTGCCCTATGCGCTCATCGCCGTGGGTTGCGCACTCGTGCTGTTTATCGCTGCCGTCGTGGGCTACGTCAACCGCAGCGTTGACGTGGAACTCAACGGCCAGAAGACCGCGGTGCGTGTGGGCTCTACGCTGCAGAATCTCATCGACGACCAGGAGTTGACTGACACCTACGACGCAGGCGACCTGCTGGCCGTCGATGACAGCGTGCTGACCCGCCATGGCGGCGAAAAGCTGTCGGTTAAGGTGGACGGCAAGCGCATAAAACAGGGTAAGTGGAAAAGCCGCGAACTTGAGGGCGGCGAGAAGGTGACGGTCAAGGATGGCCGTAACACCTACGAGAAGCATGAGGTTCAGGCTACGGTTATCGAGCCCAGGCTCAAGGTCGAGGGCACGGGCGCTATCGAGTATGTGCAGACGTGGGGTGTCCAGGGCCGCTCCGAGGTGTGGGTTGGTGAGCAGTCGGGCAAGACGCAGGACCGCGGCGAGGTTGTGCCCGCCACCGATTGCGTCGTTGCGTGCGCCAGCGTGGCGCCCAAGGGCAACAAAAAGTACGTGGCGCTGACGTTTGACGAGGGTCCGAGCGGCGCCACCAAACAGATCTTGCAGGTGCTCAAGGAAAAGGGCGCTACCGCGACGTTCTTCCTTTCGGGCGATGCGGCCGAGGCCTCGCCTGCCACGGCCAAGGCGATTGTCGATGCCGGGTGCGAGATCGGATCCAACAGCTACAGCGACGATTCGCTCAAGGGTCAGGACCGTGAGACGGTACGCGAACAGATCACGAAAGGCACCGATGCGATTAAGTCGGCGACCGGCGTGAAGACGATGCTGCTGCGTGCTCCCTACGCTGCCTTTGACGAGCAAAACTGGATTGATGCGATGGACCTGGTCTCCGCCGTGGTCTCGTGGAATATCGACTCGGGCGACTGGCTGCTCAACGGTGCCGACGAGCAGGTCTCAACGGTGCTCGATTCGGTGACGCCGGGCAATATCGTGCTGTTCACCGATAGAGACGAATGCGCCGAGCAGACGCTCGAGGCGCTGCCGCAGATTATCGACGGCCTCATTGCCGACGGCTACAAGATCGTGACGCTCAGCGACCTGGTTAAGACGGACACGTCGCTGAGCAAAAAGCTCACCTCGCTGACGAAGGTCACCATGCCCAAGGACGCCGTGTTCCCCCAACTTGCCGAGGACGATGACACCACAGAGTAGTCATTGGGTAGTCGTTTAAGAACGTCCCCAATGGCTATGTCACGGATGCGTCAGCGTTTGGTATGCCTGCAATGTGCAGCGCATAAATTCGATGCCGCAGGGCGATGCTGATGCTATAGTTACTGCGGTTAATGAGGGTCAAGAGAAAGGTTACAGGTGAAATCCAAACCTCGACCATACAGTCGATGACCCCATGCAGGTGCTTTTTGCGCATGCACGGGGTGTAAGCGTCGAGCGGCGTGCCGCCCGCGCATGCGTATACATATCCAGAAGCCCCCGGACGCCGCGCGCGCGGCCGCGTCCGGGGGAATAATGATGGGGAGCACCATTGAATTATCTGAGTGAGATGCTCAAATTGCCGGTCTTGGACGTCGACGGCGAAAAGCTCGGCGTGGTCAACGATTTTGGTATTGCTACCGGCGAAGTTTTTCCGCACGTGACGTCGCTCGCGTTCCGCGGTCCCGGCAAGACGCCGTTTATGATCAGCTGGCGCAAATGGGTCGACCGTATCGACGAGACGGGTGTACACCTTAAGACGTCGGCCACCGAAATCCGTTTTTCGTACCTGCAGCCGACCGAACTCCTGCTTGCCCGCGACGTGCTCAACAAGCAGATTGTCGACACGCAGGGCATGAAGGTCGTGCGCGTCAACGACATCAAGTTTTCCATGTCGGGCGAAAACCAGCTGCGCCTGCTGGGCGCCGAGGTCGGTGCTCGCGGTCTGCTACGCGCCATCAGCCCCGCGCTCGAGCATATCGTCGAAGGCTTTATGAAGCACCTGGGCAAGCCGCTCAGTGAGGACATCATCGCTTGGTCCTACATGGACCTGCTCGACCGCTCGACCAAGAACATTCAACTCTCGGTGTCGCACAAGACGCTCGGCGAGCTGCATCCTGCCGACATCGCCGACATTATCGAGCAGCTCGACCCGCGCCTACGCGCGCAGGTGTTTGCGCAGCTCGATACCGCACAGGCTGCCGAGGCCATCTCGGAGTTCGATGACGACGAGCTCATGACCGAGATGCTCGAGGGCCTGTCCGACACGGACGCATCGTCGATGCTGGCCATGATGGACCCGGACGATGCAGCCGACCTGATCGACGAGCTCGATTACGAGAAGGCCGAGAAGCTCCTGCGCCTGATGGGCGTCAAGGAGGAGAAGGCGATTCGTAACCTGCTAGGGTATGAAGACAACACCGCCGGCCGCATCATGACCTCGGAGTTTGTCTCCCTGCCCGCCACGGCAACGGTCGGTGACGCCATCGAGGCGATTCGCGAGCTCGACGAGGACTTCGAGAGCGTCTACTACGTCTATACCGAGGATCCGAGCGGCATGCTGACCGGCGTGCTTTCGCTGCGCACGCTGATCGTAGCCGACCGCGACGCCACGCTGGGTCAGCTGGCCTATCGCGACCTGGTCTATGTGTCGCCCGACGAGGACCAGGAAGACGTAACGGACGAGATGACCAAGTACGACCTGGTTGCCATCCCTGTCTGCGACGAGAACCGTCATATCCTGGGTATCGTAACCTTCGACGACGCCATGGACGTTATTGCCGAGGAGCATCAGGAGGACCTGCAGATCGCCGGTGTCGGCTCGGGCGATAGCGCGTCGGACGACTCGACGAACGTGCTCAGCTGGTTCGTGCATCGCCAGTACTGGGTTGTTGTATGGGGCATCGCGTCGTGCATCATGGCGACCGTGCTGGGAACGGCGCTCGGCTCCGCGCATCTGGTGGTGTTCCCCATGTGCGCCATGCCGCTCGTGCTGCTGGCGGCCTCGCGCATGGTGTCGTTCGTCAAGAACTACTTCCTGGAGTATGACGGTCACGACGATGAGCCCAAGCCGTATCTGGGGTTCTTCTTCCAGAGCACGGGCATGGGCCTGATTCTGTCACTCGTGACCTACCTGTGCGCCCAGCTGGTGCGCACCGCTGCGTTCCCCGATGCGTCCATGTTTGAGGAGCAACTCTTTACCGGGTGCTTTAACATCGCGGCCATCGTCTGTCTGATTGGCAACATGAGCGCCGTGATTTACCTGATGGTGCTGTTCTGGCGTGACGAGCATGACCTCAACACGTCGGGCACCGCCATGAACGTTATTGCCGTCATGATCTCGTGCGTAGCGTACTGCGTCGCTGCGGTGCTGCTCACCATGTCGGTCATGGGTTAGGTGGTCGCGTGCAAAATACCAAGCAAAAGTCGGGCACCAAGCAAAAGTTGACCATCGCGGCCATCTTTGGCGCTATGGGTCCCGGTCTGCTGGCGGCGCTTTCGGGCAATGACGCCGGCGGCATTGCAACGTATTCCAGCGCGGGCGCCAGCTATGGCTATAAGATGCTCTGGATGCTTCCCGTCATGACTGTGCTGCTCATCGTGACGCAGGAGACCGCGGCGCGCTGCGGCTGCGTCACGGGCAAGGGCCTGGCATCGCTCATTCGCGAGCGCTTTGGCGTGCGCAAGAGTGTACTTGCTATGGCGGCGCTGTTGATCGCCAACACGGCTGTGACCATTTCGGAGTTTGCGGGCATCGCCAGCGGCCTTGCTCTCTTTGGCGTGCCGGCGAGCATCTCGGTGCCGTTGGTGGCGCTGCTGGTGTGGATGCTTACCATGTCGGGTAGTTTCCAGCGCATCGAGAAGATCCTGCTGCTGGTAAGCTGCGTCTTCGTGACCTATATTGTCGCTGCGTTTATGGCTGGCCCCAACTGGGGTGAGGTCGCGGTCGACCTGGTCGTGCCTAACATTCAAAATGACCCCAGCTACGTGTCGCTCGTGGTCGCAACGATCGGTACCACCATCGCGCCGTGGATGATTTTCTTGGCGCAGAATAACGTGGTCGATAAGAATGCGGGTGAGGACGATATCGTGCTGCAGCGCATCGATACCGTGAGCGGCTCGCTTGCCGCTGATGTCATTGCCGGCTTTATTATCATTACGACCGGTACGGTGCTGTTCCCGGCGGGTATTCAGATTAGCGATGCTGCCGATGCTGCCCGCGCGCTGGAGCCTATTGCGGGTCAGTGGTCTACGGTACTGTTTGCCTCGGGCCTGGTCGCGGCGAGTTTCTTGGCTGCCTGCGTGCTGCCGGGCGTTACGTCGAGCGCTATCTGCGAGGCATTTGGCTGGGAGCGCGGTGCCGATCGCAGCTGGGACGAGGCCCCGGTCTATCGCGGCATCATTACGGCCATCATCGGCATCTCTGCCGTGCTGGTGCTTATGCCCGGCGTCGATCTGTTCCAGATTATGATGACCTCGCAGGTCATCAATGGCGTGCTGCTGCCCGTGGTTCTGGTGTTCCAGGTGGTTATTGCCGCTGACCGTCACATTATGGGCACTAACCGCAACGGCCGCGTGTGGAATGTGCTCACTTGGGCGACTATCGGTGTGATTACGGTGCTGACGGTCGTCATGTTTGTTCTGCAGGCGATGGGTTACAGCGCTTAGCGCCTCTTTTGGGTTTCGAGCGGCCGCTGCCATGGGCCGCGGCCTCTTTTTTGCCCGCTATAGGGGGTTAGTTATATGGCAGTGGACAAAAAATGCCAAATATGAGTACTGTTGCTAAGTGAATAGCATTTACATCCAAGAAGATAATGGACATAGCCGATAGTATGTTCATTAAAATTGGCTCCAATATGTCTTAAACCAGTCAGGTTGGCTGCTTTAGGGGGTTGTAGGGGTCGCTCGGACGTCATTTTGGGTGGTTTTGCCTGCTACTAAAATGGTAACAGTACTCATATTTGCCCCTTTTTGTCCATGACCTCTTGGAGTCGGCTCGAAAAGAGTGATTTTGGGTTGTTTGCTGCGGGTGTGGGCTTGGAAACAACGTTCGGGGTGGCGAGGCGCCTAGAATTTGGTCGCAAGGAGGGCGTTCCTCGGCTGTGTCAGGAGTGTCCCTGGGTGCCGGCATATAAGGAACGTCCCTAACTGTCGGAGGGGGTGCCTGCCGTGGCGGGCACCCCTCCGGATGTGGGAAGTTTGCGCTGCAGGTTACTTGTCGGTGCCCAGCTTGTGCGGCTTGAGAGCGAGCGCATTGACGAGCGCGTCGGTGGCAGACTTGACGGCCGCCGGCTGCGGATCGTTGACGTGATCCTCGGGATGCACGGGCAGGTCCTTCTTGACTGCATCGTGGATCAAGTTGAGGTACTCAGTCACGCCAGTGGTCGACAGGTGCGTGCCATCGCCATCGAACAGGTCGTTGCGATTGGCACTGTATCCGTACCAGTCGATAACGCGCACGTTCTTGTAGCGCGTAGCAGCGTTGGCGATGGCCTGGTTGGTAGAGCCAACCCACGGCTGCGGGCTGCGCGTGTTCACAAACACCACAATACGCTTATCTCCCGCATCGGCCATGATGGCGTCGATCTGGTCGTCGGTTACCAAGCCGTTGGTGCCCAGTGCAAAGACCACGATCTTGCCGGCAAGGTTCTGTTGGAGATAGCCCTCAAATGTCGCGCGGCCCGCATCGAACTGGCGGCCCTTTTCGGCATCGATGTGACTGTGGGGGAACACGCCGTCGAAGGAATCGACGGCGCGCAGCGACACGGAGTCACCGATCATCAGCAGGTCGTAGGATCCGTCGGGGAAGCCGTCGTTGTCCTTGTCGGTGTCGTCGGCCGCCTGCTGGTCGGTGGGCGCGGTGTTTTTGGCTTCCTTGTTGAGGACTTCGGCGCCCTCACCGCTCAGTGCGGAGGTCTCCGGCACAAAGATCAGGCCGCCCAGTGCAACGACCAACACGACAGCGCAGGCTGCGCAGACAGGGACGTGCGCGCGTACCCAGTTGGCGGGCGTGGTGGCGCCGTCGCGAAACTCGGATACGGTGCGCCCAAAGGCGCCCTTTCTAAACGGCGTCTCGATAAAGCGATATGAACATTCGGCTGCGGCGACCACCAACAACACCTGCAAAATGTACTGCCACCACGGCGTATCGTTGATGTTGGCGACCGGGTTCATGAGCAACAGTAGCGGATAGTGCCACAGGTAGATGCTGTACGAGCGCTTGCCAACCCATACGAGCGGCTCGGCGGACAGTGCGCGGGCAACCATTCCCTGGGGCTGCACGCAGGCCGCGATGACCATGAGCGTGAGGATGGAGCATAGCAGCGTGCCGCCGCGATACTGGAACGCGGTGTAGCCGTTGGTGAGCGCGACCATGGCGGCAAGGCCAACCAGACCCACGACGCCCAACACATCGATGGATGCGGGCGAGGACCAAAAGCGCACGAGGGCGCTCGGCTGTGCCGGGACGGTCTCGGCTGCGTTGTCGGCCTTCTCGCCAGGCTTGCCCTCGGCGTTCTTGCCGTGCTTGGCGGCGCCAGCCAGGCGATTGAGCCCCAAACGATGAGCGAGACGCACCGGCGCCAGGTCGCGATCGGGGATAAAGGCCATCCAGGCGCCCAGCAGCAGCGAGAAGACGCGGGTGTCGGTGCCGTAGTACACGCGGCTGGGGTCGGCGGCGGGGTTATAGAGCACCATCATGGCGATGGCGGAGACAGCAGCCAGGCCCAGAACCATGCGGCGCGTGTTGGGCTTGCTCATGTGCATGGATACCATAGCGAGCAGCAGCGGGGGCCAAACCAGGTAGAACTGTTCCTCGATGGCGAGCGACCAAAAGTGCGTAAGCGGCGAGGGGTCGCCCAGGGCGTTGAAGTACGAGACGTCCTGCATAATCTGCCACCAGTTGTTAAAGAACAGCAGCGACGGCAGAATGTCGGGACGCATCTTGGTGAGCATCACGTGGTTAAAGATGGTGCACAGCGCGCAGGTCACGAACACTACCGTTACCACGGCGGGGACCAGGCGACGGATGCGGCGAATCCAGAAGCTCTTAAGGTCGATACGGCCGGTCTTAGCGACTTCGTTGAGCAGCAAGCGCGTGATCAGATAGCCCGAAAGCACAAAGAAGATCGTGACGCCAAGCAGGCCGCCCTGAGCCCACGTGAGGTTGAGGTGATAGAGCACCACCGCGACGACGGCAAGCGTGCGCAGGCCGTCAAGGGCAGGGATGTAGCGGGACTTGGGGCGAGCAGGCGTCTGCTCCGCGGCGGGAGTGTTGGCGCGGCCCGCGTTGTTGGCAGAAGCGCGATGGGGGCTCGCGGTGCGTCGCGGCTCGTTGGCACGGCGCTCGCCCTTCACGCGTTCGTGCGGCGCCGGCTCGTTGCCCGTGCGGCGTCGACCGCGCGAGCCCGATTGCGAGAATTGTTCCATAAAACATCATCCAATGACGAGAATAATCAGCACGTATTCATTGTAGCTGCCTGCCCCTGTGAATGCTTGCTGCTGGCGTAAGCTCAAGCGCGCGTCCACATCAAAGTGGACTAAAGTTATAGGGGGTGCGAGAGTGCACAATCGTTGGTCGACGGTGGGCGCAAAGCCTGAAGACGAGGAGGTTTCCATGGCGGATCACAGCATCGTTGCGGTGTTCGGCAGCATGAACATGGACCTTTCGGTGGCGTGCGAGCGCATGCCGCGTGCGGGCGAGACAGTCGGTGGCAGCGGTTTTATCACCAACGCCGGTGGCAAGGGCGCTAACCAGGCCGTCGCTGCTGCGCGCATGGGTGCGCGCACGTGCATGATTGGCGCTGTTGGGCGCGATACCTTTGGCGATGCGCTTGTGGCAGGGCTCCAGGATGCCGGCGTGGGCGTTGAGTTTGTGGCGCGTCGCGATGACGTGGAGACCGGTACCGCGACTATCATTCGCTGCGAGAGCGACAACCGCATCGTGCTGTCGCCGGGCGCCAACCATGCGCTTGCGGGCGAGGACGTTGCCCGCGCACTGAGGCGCTTGGTGGCCGACGAGCTCGACGGCGATGCCAGCGAGTTTGCCCCGGCTGCCGGAAGCGTCTTTATCGCCCAGGGCGAATGTGACCTTGCAGCGACGGCCGAGGCGCTTGCTTGCGCTCACGAGCTGGGGTTCTATACGGTCTTTAACCCTGCGCCCGCCTGCGATTTGCCGGCAGGAGCGTGGCCTGCGGTCGACTTGGTCTGCCCCAACGAGACCGAGTGCCAGATGCTGACGGGCATTCTGCCCACAGATGATGCGAGTTGCGTCGCCGCGCTCAATGCGCTGCTCGACAAGGGCGCCGGCGCCGCGGTCATCACGCTGGGCGGCGCCGGCTCGGTTACGCTCGGCGATGGCGGTGAGCCGCTGCGCATGCCGGCGCTTTCGAGCGCGGTGGTCGATACGACGGCCGCGGGCGATACGTTTATTGGTGCGCTTGCTGCAGCTCGTCTGGAGGGTCTGCCGCTCTTTGAGTGCATGGCCGCGGGTGCTCGCGCCTCGGCGGTGACGGTGTCGCGCCTGGGCGCTCAGCAATCGATTCCCACGCGCGCCGAAGTTGAACATTGGTTTGGTTAAACGATAAAGACGGAGAAGCGGAGTAGAACAATGGCAATCAAGAAGCTGATCCTTGATCTGGATATGGGTGTGGACGATGCGATGGCGCTGGCCTATGCCATCGCGAGCCCCGAGGTGGAGCTCGTGGGCATCACCACGTGCTTTGGCAACGTGCGCGTCGAGCAGTCGGCGCACAACTGCCTGGCGGTGCTCGATCTGCTGGGTCGCCCCGAGGTTCCGGTGTACCTGGGTGCCGACCGTCCTCTGCAGGCGACTGAGCCCTATACGCCGCCGGCGTCCACCGCGCTCATTCACGGCAAGAACGGCATCGGCGGCGCGAGCGTGCCCGCGTCGCCCTACGAGCCGGTGGGAGCGACCTCGGCCGGCGGCAACGCTGCGGTCGATTATTTGATCGATGCCGCGCGCACTTATGGTCCCGATCTGGTCTACGTAGCGACTGGCCCGCTCTCCAATCTGGCGCTCGCCCTGGAGCGCGATGCGGCGGCGATGATGTCCATCGGCCGCGTGGTCGTGATGGGCGGCGCCCTTACCGTGCCCGGCAACGTGAGCGCGGGCGCCGAGGCCAATATGGCGAGCGACCCCGAGGCGGCCGATGCCGTGCTGCGCTCGGGCCGTAAGCTCACCATGGTGGGTCTGGACGTGACACATCGCGCGGTGCTCACACGCCGCGACATTGCCGGCTGGACGGGCTCGGGCACTATGGCCGGCTGCGCATTTGCGAGCATGGTCGAGCACTACATTGGTTCGTACGAGATGAACGCGCCCTACCTGGGCGGCTGCGCGCTGCACGATCCGCTGGCGGTTGCCGTGGCGATTGATCCAACGCTCGTGGGTGCGCTCGGCTGTAACCTGCGTGTTGACTTGCTGGGTGAGTATCGCGGCCGCACCATCTGCGACGAGCACCGTCTGTCCGATCCAGATAAGAGCGCGCTCGTGGCGCTCACCGTGGACGCCCCACGTTTCCTCGCGGAGTTTAAGGCACGCATGGCTCGCATCCTTGGCTAAACGGTTTCTGTGCCCCGTTCCAGATTAGCTACCGAGTAAATACGCCCGTTGGGGGAATAGTCGCGTCGCTTCGCTTGACAACAGGCTAAACTAGCTATTAAACATTTACTATTCTGTTTAGATTGAATTTGCGGTCGTTTAGTTGTCGAGTCACGGGGCGGTCAGGCCACGATGCTCGACCGCGACCGTTACTAGGGGGAACAATGGCCAAAGCAAGTGTTCGCGAGATCAGCCGCATCACCGGTTTTTCGCCTGCGACCGTGTCCAACGCGCTCAACCGCAAGCGCAGCGTGAGCGAGGAGACCGCCAAAGTCATCCTGGAGTGCGCGCAGTCGCTCGGCTATCAGCAGTCGACGCAGCTCGAGAGCATCCAGTTTGTGCTCGCGCGCAAGACGGGCGCCATCCTGGACGAGAGCACCTTCCACCCCGCGGTCATCGAGGGCGTGGAGCGCCAGGCGCGTCGCCACGGCATGAGCACGAGCTTTGTCTCGCTCGACTTTAGCGACCTAGACGCCGTGCGTCCGCAGGTCGAGGGCCTGATCGCCGACCCGTCTGCCGCCATCGTGCTGATGGGCACCGAGTTGGGCGAGGAGGACTACGCCCTGTTCGCTAACGCCGCCGCCCACCTGATCGTGCTCGATGGCTGGAGCGACCGCCAGTACTTCGATGCCGTGGTCATTGCCAATACCGATTCGGTGCTGCGTGCCGTGGACTACCTTATCGAGAAAGGTCACAAGCAAATCGGCTATCTGGCGGGCGACCTTCGTATCCGCAACTTTAAGGACCGCGAGCGCGGCTATCGCCAAGCGCTTGAGGATGCGGACCTCGAGGCCAATCCGGCATGGCGCGTCACGCTGGGCACCACGCTCGAGGGCGCTTATCGCGACATGGGCGCGTGGCTCGACAATGCCTCGCACGACGACCTGCCGACGGCTTTCTTTGCCGAGAACGACGTGCTCGCCGTGGGTGCCATGCGCGCGTTCAACGAGCACGGCATTCGCGTGCCCGAGGATGTCTCGATCATCGGCTTTGACGACCTATCTCTGGGCGCTTTTTCCAACCCGCCGCTCACCACGGTGCATGTTCCCAAGCACGAGGTGGGTGAGATCGCGGTGCGCCGCCTGGTGGGCAACATCCGCAATCCCAAGAGCTACACCTGCAAAACGGCTGTGTCGACCTATTTTGTCGAGCGCCAGAGCGTGCGCGAAATCTAGGCGGAGACGGCATCGCCTGCAGCGTGCCAAAGCTCGCTAGGGCAGTAAACATAGCGCTATTCAAAAGAGGGTCCTTCGGGGCCCTCTTTTTGTTGCCCTTGTATGTTCAGATTGTTTACATACCGTTTAGGCTGATTTCTCTACCGTTTACGAGACCTTCGCGCTAAACTTTTAAACAAAAGAGTAAAACATTTAGTAAACAGAACAAAACGAAACATGCGTCTGTTTACTGAACATGTGACTAGGGGAGGACGTACATGGACAAGATCAAGCTCGGCTTTGTGCCCACGCGCCGCAGTATCTTTAGCGCGCCGGACGCGATCAAGTATCGCGGTCTGACGGCTGATCGCCTGCGCGAGATCGGCGTCGAGATTGTGGATATCGACGACATCAACGACGAGGGCCTGCTGTTCGACGACAGCCATATCGCGCCTATCGTCGAGGAGTTCCGCGCCGAGGGCGTCGACGGCATCATGCTCTGCCACGCCAACTTTGGTACCGAGTATGTCTGCGCCCGCCTTGCCCGCGAGCTCGGCTTGCCCGTGCTGCTGTGGGGTCCGCGCGACGAGCGCCCCGAGCCCGACGGCACCCGTCTGCGCGATAGCCAGTGCGGCCTGTTCGCCACCGGCAAGGTCCTGCGTCGCTTCCAGGTTCCCTTCACCTACATGACCAACTGCCGTCTGACCGATCCCGAGTTCGAGCGCGGTGTCTGGGACTTTTTGGCCGTGTGCAACGTGGTCAAGACTTTCAAGCACACCCGCATCCTGCAGATGGCCACCCGTCCGTTCGATTTCTGGTCGACCATGTGCAACGAGGGCGAGCTGCTCGAGAAGTTCAACATCCAGCTTTCGCCCATCCCCATGACCGAGCTTGTCCAGGCCGTGCGCGACGCCCAGGCTGACGAGCAGGCCATGGCAACCATGCTCGCCCACATTGGTGACAGCTTTGAGATCTGCATCCCCGAGGACAAGGTTCCTGCGGTCGCAGGACTCGCCATTGCCATGAAGCGCCTGGTCGAGAAGTACGGCTGCAACGCCGGCGCCATCCAGTGCTGGAACGCCCTGCAGGACGAGTTGGGCATTATGCCCTGCGCCGCCAACGCAATCCTCAACGAGATGGGCATCCCCATCGTCTGCGAGACCGACATCCATGGCGCTATCACCGCGCTGATGGTCGAGGCCGCCGACCTGGGCCGTCACCGCGGCATGTTCGCCGACTGGACCGTGCGTCATCCCGATAACGAGAACGGCGAGCTGCTGCAGCACTGCGGCCCCTGGCCCTGCAGCTGCGCGGCCGTCAAGCCCAAGCTCACCTATCCGCTGGCCTTCGATCACCCCGGCGCGCTGACGGCCGAGGCCAAGCACGGCGACCTCACCCTTGCCCGCTTTGACGGCGACAACGGCGAGTACTCGCTGCTGCTGGGCAACGCCCGCGGCATCGACGGCCCGGCCGGCATGGGCACCTACCTGTGGGTCGAGGTCGACAACCTCAAGCGCCTCGAGGCCAAGATCGTCGAGGGTCCCTACATCCACCATTGCGTCGCCATTCACGCCAACGTGGTGCCGGTGCTCTACGAGGCGTGCAAGTACATCGGCATTGTCCCCGACCTGTACGACCCCATCGAAGAAGACGTCAAAGCTTACCTGCGAGGAGAGTAGAAATGGCAACTATCGAAGAGCTTGAGTCCCTGCGTTGGGACCTTCGACGCGATTGCGTCGATATCATCATGGCTGGCGCCGGCGGGCACATCGGCGGCGACATGTCGGTCATCGATGCGCTGATGACCCTCTACGCCAACCACCTCAACATTTCGCCCGAGACCGTCGACAATCCCAACCGCGATCGCTTCGTGCTCTCCAAGGGCCACGCCATGGAGGCCTACTACGCGGTGCTCTGCCACGAGGGCTATCTTGACCTTGATGACGTCAAGGCCCGCTTCTCCAAGTTCGGCAGCCCCTACATCGGCCACCCCAACAACAAGCTCAAGGGCATCGAGATGAACTCGGGCTCGTTGGGTCACGGTCTGCCCGTGGCTGTGGGCATGGCACTTGCCGGCAAGATGGATGGCCGCGGCTACCGCGTCTACACCATCATGGGCGACGGCGAGCTTGCCGAGGGCTCGGTCTGGGAGGGCGCCATGAGCGGCGGCAATTACCAGCTCGATAACCTGTGCGCGCTCGTGGACCGCAACCGCCTGCAGATCAGCGGCAGCACCGAGGACGTCATGAAGCAGGATTCGCAGGAGGAGCGCTGGGCCGCCTTCGGTTGGAACGTGCTGTCCATTCCGGGCAACGACGTCCAGGCCATCGATGCCGCGCTGACGCTGGCCGCCGAGACCAAGGGTAAGCCCACGGTCATCATCCTCAACACAGTGAAGGGCTACGGCTCGCCGGTTATGGAGGACAAGGCCGCCTGGCATCATCACCTGCCCAACGATGAGGAATATGCCCAGATCATCGCCGATTTCGCTGCCCATAAGGAGGCCATCAATGGCTAACAAGATCGCCAACCGAAAGGCTATCTGCGACACGCTGCTCGAGGCCGCCGCAACCGATAAAGACATCGTCGTCCTGTGCTCCGACTCCCGCGGCTCTGCATCGCTCACGCCGTTCTTTGACCAGTATCCCCAGCAGTCCGTTGAGGTCGGCATTGCCGAGCAGGACCTGGTGAGCATCGCCGCCGGCATGGCCTCGTGCGGCAAGAAGGCCTGGGCCGCCTCGCCGGCGTCCTTTGTGACCACGCGCTCGTATGAGCAGTGCAAGGTCGACGTTTCGTACTCCAACACCAACGTCAAGCTCATCGGCATCTCGGGCGGCGTGTCCTACGGCGCCTTAGGCATGAGCCATCACTCCGCGCAGGATATCGCCGCCATGAGCGCGATTCCCAACATGCGCGTGTATCTGCCGAGCGATCGCTTCCAGACCGCCGAGCTCGTGCGTGCCCTGGTCGCCGACAACAAGCCGGCCTACATCCGCGTGGGCCGCAACCCGGTGGAGGACGTGTACACTGAGGACGAGTGCCCGTTCCAGATGGATCGCGCCACCTGGGTGCGCCGCGGCACCGATGTGACGATTGTCGCCACCGGTGAGATGGTCCGCCATGCCGTGGACGCCGCCGATCTGCTGGCCGAGCAGGGCATCTCGGCAACGGTGCTCGATATGTACTGCGTCAAGCCGCTCGATGCCGAGGCCGTGATCGAGGCCGCCGGTGCCACGCGCGCCGTCGTGACCGTCGAGGAGCACAGCCCCTTCGGTGGCCTGGGTTCCATGGTCGCGCAGGTCGTGGGCGAGCATTGCCCGCGTCCGGTCAAGTGCCTGAGCCTGCCCGATGCGCCGGTCATCACCGGCACGAGTCCCGAGGTCTTTGCGCACTACGGCCTGACGGGTGCCGGAATCGCGCAGACCGTCGCCGAGTTCTTGCCCGCAGAGTAACTGGAATGTGACAAAGGGACCGCCCCTTTGTCACATTCGTTTTGAAAGGGGTGGCCATGGGCCGCTACATCATCGGAATCGATCAATCCACGCAGGGCACCAAGGCGCTGCTGGTGGACGAGGGCGGCCATTTGATTCATCGTGCCGATCGCCCGCATCGCCAGATTGTCAACGAGGCCGGCTGGGTGAGCCATGATCCGACCGAGATTGCCGCCAACGTGCTGGCCGTGGCGCGTGCCGTGGTGGAGGAGACCGGGGTCGATCCAGCAGATATCGCCGGCATTGGCATCTCCAACCAGCGCGAGACCACCGTTGCCTGGAGTCGCACGACGGGCGAGCCGCTGTGCGACGCCGTGGTGTGGCAGTGCGCCCGCGCCCGCGAGCTGTGCGACGAGCTTGCTGCGCGCGAAGGCGTGGCCGAGCTGGTGCGTGACACGACGGGTCTGGTGCTCTCGCCCTACTATCCGGCGGGCAAGATGGCTTGGATCCTCGCGAACGTTCCGGCGGCTGCCGAGGCTGCGGCGGCAGGCGAGCTGTGTCTGGGCACCATCGACGCCTGGGTGGTCTGGACGCTCACGGGCGGTGCGGAGTTCCGCTGCGACTGGTCCAATGCCAGCCGCACGCAGCTCTTCGACCTGCGCCGTGGCTGTTGGAGCGAGCCGGTGTGCGAGGCTTTTGGCATCGATCCGGCCTGCCTGCCGCAGGTGACCGACTCCGACGGTCTCTTTGGCACAACGGACCTGGGCGGCTTTTTGCCGGCGCCCGTGCCCATTCACGGCGTGCTGGGCGACAGCCATGCGGCCCTGTTTGCGCAGGGTTGCCACAGCCGCGGCATGGCCAAAGCGACCTATGGCACCGGCAGCTCGGTCATGATGAATGTCGGCAACGAGTTTGTCGCCAGCTCGCACGGGCTTTCGAGCTCGCTTGCGTGGCGTATGCATGGCGTGACCGAGTATGTGCTCGAGGGCAACGTGAGCTACGCCGGCGCCGTCAAGACCTGGCTGCGCGACGATCTGGAGCTCATCAACAACCCCGAGGAGGTCACCGACCTGTGCTACGCCGCCAATCCGGCGAGCCGCGTCTACTTTGTGCCGGCGTTTACCGGTCTGGGTGCGCCGCACTGGGCGAGCGATGCCGAGGGTTGCGTCTTTGGCATGACGCGCACCACGGGCCGCGCGGAGTTCGTGAAGGCCGCCGATGAGTCGATCGCCTATCAGATCTTCGACGTCATC
Source organism: Collinsella sp. AF36-3AT (assembly GCF_003475205.1). Taxonomy (NCBI): domain Bacteria; kingdom Bacillati; phylum Actinomycetota; class Coriobacteriia; order Coriobacteriales; family Coriobacteriaceae; genus Collinsella; species Collinsella sp. AF36-3AT. Next base: position 107,914 of record NZ_QROZ01000005.1, read on the forward strand.
GATGCGATGGTCGAGGATTCGGGCGCGGCGCTGGCCGAGCTTCGTGTTGACGGCGGTCCCACGCGCGACGCGTACCTGATGCAGTTTGAGAGCGACCTGGTCGGCTCGCCCATCCGCATTGCGAGCAACGACGAGATGAGCGGTCTGGGCGCGGCTTGGGCCTGCGGCATTGCGCTGGGCATGTACGCGCGCGATGTCGTCGACGTCTATGGCGCCCGCGGCATCGTGGAGCCTGCCATGCCTGCCGACGAGCGAGCCAAAAAGATCGCCGGCTGGCGTCACGCCGTCGACGCGACCATCGCTTACACTGCCTAGGCGGCTGCGCGGCGCCCGCAGGCTATTCCCGGGCAGCTCATTTGGGACGGGGCTTTTTTGACTGGTATGATTGGTGCGACCATTCGAACCAGCTAAAAGAGCCCCGTCCCAAATTGACTACCGAGAGGAACTGCCATGGAGCGTATCGCAAGTTTTTCCGTTGACCATCTGCTGCTCGAGCCCGGCGTGTATGTGAGCCGCATCGACCGCGATCCGGCGACCGGCGCCGCCGTCACCACCTTTGATCTGCGCCTGACCACGCCCAACAAGGAGCCGGTCATGAACACGGCCGAGTGCCACACGATTGAGCATTTGGGCGCGACGTTCCTTCGCAATCATGCCGAGTGGTCGAGCCGCATTGTCTACTTTGGTCCCATGGGCTGCCGCACGGGCTTTTACCTGGTTGTCTTTGGTGAGCTGACGAGCGAGGAAATCTTGCCGCTTGTGCGTGAGCTGTTCGAGTTTGTTGCTGGCTTTGAGGGCGATATCCCCGGCGCTGCTCCCGAGGAGTGCGGCAACTACCTGGACCAGAACCTCCCCATGGCCAACTGGCTTGCGCGTCGTTATCTCGACCGCGACCTGGCCGATATCGACGAGAAGCACCTGCACTATCAGCAGGCATAGGGCCGCCCTCTGCCTCCAAACCGTTCACACGGAGATATCGACCGTTTAACTGTTTAGAAGTGTTTATTCGAGGTCATTAGCACTAGCTCGCTTAAACTAGTCCTCAGAGTGATATTCAGGCAAGGCTCCTGAAGCAGCATCTGTCGACATTGATTGTCGGATTCTGCTTCGGGAGCCTTGTTCTGTTTAGGGGGGGACACATGGAAATTGTTAAACGAATTAATACCAGCGCTGTCCTCTGCGTCGATGGAAATGGCAGACAGTTGGTTGCATTCGGCCGTGGTCTGGGGTTTAAGAATGTCGGAGACGAGGTCCCTCTTTCGGAGATTCAACGAACGTTTTATAACGTTAGCTCTCGCTACATCGCTCTCGTTGACGAGGTCCCCGACGAGCTTCTCGAGCTTACCTCGGATGTTATTGATATGTCGACAGGTTTGCTGTCTTATGAGGTGAGCCCTAATTTGCCGTTTATCCTTGCGGACCATATCGCGTATGCGGTTAAGCGTAAAGAGCAAAATATCGTTGTCCGCATGCCTTTATCGTTTGATGTCCGCCAACAATATCCCGTCGAATTTAGAATCGGCGAGTATGCACTTAAGATAATCAGGAAACGTCTTAACGTTAGGCTTCCAGCTCATGAGGCAGTTGGAATTGCCATGGCGTTTATCAATAACATGGCCGATTCGGACTCATGCGAAGTAGTTAAAGAGTTTAGCGCGGATATCTACGATCGTGTTCTGGAGGAGTCAACCGTTGCTGTTGAAAATCGGCTTGGCATTCAAGTTGATCGGGAAGGTTTCGATTACGCAAGGTTCGCAACCCATCTTCAGTACTTATTCAATAGGTTGAACTCTGGCGAAAGCATCGTGAGCGACAACCGCAAGATGTACCTCTCGCTCAAAAAAGAATATCCGGTGGCATCAATGTGCGCCGATGATATTGCTTCTGTTCTCAGCCGACTGACGGGGCGGGAACTTATAGACGAAGAAAGACTCTACCTCATGATGCACATCAATCGAATTGCATCGAAAACAAGGTAATTAGTTGGCAAAGGCGCGCGCTTTGCTGATGGTTACATATAAAACTCAACATGGGAGAAATGGTATTTATGGCAGATACAACCAAGCTCGCTGCCGAGATTCTCGAGATGGTGGGCGGCGCAGACAACGTTACATTTGTAGCTCACTGCATGACTCGTTTAAGGTTCAACCTTAAGGACGAAAGCATCGTAGACGATGCAAAAGTCAAGGCGATTGATGGCGTGATCGACATTCGCCATTCCGCGGGGCAATATCAGGCGATTGTGGGACCTAAGGTCGATAAGGTCTATGAAATCGTTGCCAAGGAAACCGGGATTGATGCCGGAGATTCCGAGGCAAGCGAAGGAGAGACTAAGGGCTTTCTGGGAAAGCTAATGAAGCTCATCAGCGGCATCATGATGCCCGTTCTTCCTGCCTTGATCGCATGCGGAATGATAAACGCCGTCCTTAGTATTCTGACGACGGCGGGTGCTGTTTCCGCCGAGAGCGGAATATACACTCTGCTGTACGGCATGGGAAATGCCTGCATGTATTTTCTGCCCGTTCTTGTCGGATCATCTGCTGCTCAGTTCTTTGGAACCGATCGATATATCGGTGCGGTACTCGGTGCAATCCTGATTTATCCGACTTTCGTTGCTGCGGCCGGAGCGGGCGATGCGCTGGATTTGCTCGGCATGAAGTTCACAATGGTGAGCTATTCCTCCACGGTGTTTCCTGCTATCGTGGCGGCTTGGTTCGCATCCGTTCTTAATAAGTGGCTGCGGGCGGTTCTTCCCGATGTTGTGGCATTTGCGCTCGTCCCGTTCCTGACGGTTGCTGTTGCCGCCCCCGTCTCGCTCCTTGTGATCGGCCCCGTTATTCAGCAGGCGAGCTCTTTGCTTGCGACTGCAGTGCTGGCGGTCTATCAGTTCAGCCCCGTCCTTTGCGGCGTTATTCTCGGGCCGATATTCGGTCTCGTTATGATCCCCCTTGGACTCCATTGGGCCCTGATCGTGCTTTCCATCAACAATATTATGACCGTCGGCTCCGATCCTATCCTTGGACTTCTCTGCTGCAGCATGGGTGTTGTCGGCGCTTGTTTGGCGTTTGCCCTCCGCTCGAAGGACCCGAGTGAAAAGAGTCTTGGGTTCAGCTGTGCCATTACGGGCTTTTTCGGGATTACGGAACCGGCGCTGTACGGCATCATCTTGGAGCACAAGAAGATCATTATCGCTTCCATGGTCGCCGGAGCAATCAGTGCTGTTATCCCGGCGATTTTCAACACCTGTACGTTCGTTATGACGTCGAGCGGCATTTTTAGCTTCCCCGGTTATATGGATCCTTCTGGTGATATGAGCAGCCTCATCGGCGCAATTCTTTGCAATGTCGTCGGTTTAATTCTTAACTTCGTTCTCGTTTACATCCTGTATCGCCCTGATGAAGAGGCGGTAGTGGAGTAGACAATTATTCGGGATGTAAGCTGCCGAAAACCCCGCGGCAGATTGCATGTGGTGGGCTTGCCGTTGATTCACGCGAGCCCACCCTCATTTTTGGAGTGACTAGCTATGACAATTACTGCCGATATGACGTTTGGCGAAATCGCGCTCCTTCCTGAGTTCGCTGGCTTTGGCGAGCACCTTATGCTTTGCCGGCCTTCAACTTGGGAGCGCATGTGGAATAAACCCATTGTGTCTCATATGAATTCTGATGCTAATCCATATGAAACTGCTCGCGTTTTGCGTGGATTGAATCGAATTGTCGAGCTCGTGGATGACGGGAGGCAGGTTGCCTACGATATTTGGGATGAAGCCGACTGCATCCGTGATCCGACTCGGCGCAATACGAAACTGTTCTTCTTTCCCGGGAGACCTAGGGCTCCCTTTATCATTGCGGTTTCGGGCGGAGGTTATCAGAGCGTTTGTCATCAAGTGGAAGGCTTTCCCGTTGCCCCCGAGCTCAACGATGCGGGCTATAACGTGTTCGTGCTGTCATACAGGGTGAGGGTCGAGCCTTTGATGCCGCGCCCAATCGACGATTTAAATCGAGCCGTCCGTTTTGTCCTGGAGAATTCAGCGAAATTTAATGTCGCAAAAAGTTATGCAGTTATCGGCTTTTCTGCTGGTGCGCATTTAACTGCCGAGTGGGGGACGGACAACAAGGGATTTGCGTCCTACGGATGCGAGGCGCCAAAAGCCTTGGCCCTGTGTTATGCACCGATTGATCTTCATGGCTTTGAGAACGCATCAGACAATAGATTTCTTGATTCGGTGTGCGGCGGGGCTGGTCGCGACTCGCTCGATGATTTCTGTATTAATCAGCATGTGTGGGAGCAGTATCCTCCGACATATCTTTGGCAATGCGCTGACGATGATATTGTATCGCCCGACAATTATGAAAAGATGGTCGATGCTCTGGATGCAGCTGGAGTACACCATGAGGGAGTCATGTATTCAGAAGGGGGGCACGCATTGATGAAGCCCCATGCGCCGGAGACCGACTACTGGTGTATGAGCGTTATTGAGTTTCTTAAAGATTATCTCGACTAGGAAACTGCATGTCGCTTTTTGAGCGGGTGATTTCGTCATGCAATGTTTTCGGTATTGATCGTGGTCGTGGATGAATGATGTTCTAGAATGTTCGTACTGTCACATAAACGAACAGGAGCGAACATGCATATCTACTCTGTATCAGATCACGAGTTCAAATCTTATGGCTGCGTGTGGAACGACGTTCCGTCCAACCTGACCGCTCCGCTCATCGAGGCGCTCGCGGCTACGCCCATCCCCGAGGGCAGCAAGTACGTAGCAAGCGCGCCGGAGCTCGAGGGCGTCAAGGATGCCGATAAGCTGGGCTTTCTCATGTACGGCGGCCGCTCCTTCCAGCTCGGCTGGTGCAACGGGCACAACACACGCCTCAACTGCCTGGAGTATCACCGCGCCAGCGAGTTTAACCTGGGCGCCCGCGACTTTATCCTGCTCGTGGCGCATCGCTGGGAGATCGAGGACGGCAAGCTCGACACCGCGTGCGTCAAGGCGTTCCGCGTACCGGCGGGCAAGGTCGTTGAGGTCTTCAACACCACGCTCCACTACACGCCCTGCATGGTCGACGACGGCGGCTTCCAGGTGATGGTGGCGCTGCCGGCGGGCACCAATGGCCCGCGCCCCGAGGCTGCAGCCGACATGCCTGCCGCCGGTGACAGCTACTGCTACTGGAAGGCCGACAAGTGGGTCCTCTGCCACGCCGACAGCCCCAAGGCAGCCGAAGGCGGCTACGTGGGCCTCGTCGGCAAGAACCTCGACATCACCTGCGACTAGGGGCTTCCTGTTTGTCTCGATCTGTAACATCTAGCGGGCTAAATCGTCTCTACCTGTTACAGATCGAGACAAACTGCAGGGACAGACCGAACAATCTCAATCTGTAACGCCAAGCCCGGTTTTGGCGGTCTACCTGTTACAGATCGAGACAAACCGGGCCCAAGCCGCCACAAAGGTGCCTGTCCCCTTTGTGGTGGTTTGGGGCGGCGGTATCAGAAAGTGTCAGACGGGGGCGGCTGCCGGGCCGCCGTGTGCGAAAAGAAGTGTCGGCCTGCGTCGCTGTCGTTGAGCGAGGCCCCATTTGCGGGGATACTGAAACCACGACAAGCGGCGTATGAAAGGATTGATGCATGGCTTTCCGTAATGACTTCCTGTGGGGCGGCGCGACGGCTGCCAACCAGTGCGAGGGCGCCTACGACGTGGACGGCCGCGGCCTGGCCAACGTGGATGTGGCTCCGCACGGCCCCGAGCGCTATGCGGTGGTCTCCGGCCAGCGCAAGATGCTCGACTTCGAGGACGGCTATTACTATCCCGCACAGACCGGCATCGATTTCTACCACCACTACAAAGAGGACATCGCTCTCTTTGCCGAAATGGGCTTTAAGACCTTCCGCATGAGCCTGGCGTGGACCCGCATTTTCCCCAACGGTGACGAGGCCGAGCCCAACGAGGCTGGCCTGGCCTTCTACGAGGACGTATTCCGCGAGTGCCAGGCGCACGGCATCGAGCCGCTCGTGACCATCACGCACTTTGACTGCCCGATTCACCTCATCAAGGAGTACGGCGGCTGGCGCAACCGCAAGCTCATCGACTTCTACAAGAACCTCGCGACCACGATCTTCACTCGCTACAAGGGTCTGGTGAAGTACTGGCTCACCTTTAACGAGATCAATATGATCTTGCATCTGCCGTTTATGGGTGCCGGTCTGGTCTTTGAGGAGGGCGAGAACAAGGAGGCCGTCGAGTACCTGGCCGCCCACAACGAGCTCGTCGCCAGCGCGTGGGCAACCAAGATCGCTCACGAGATCGATCCTGAGGTCAAGATTGGCTGCATGCTCGCCGCAGGTAGCTACTACCCCTACAGCTGCCGTCCGGGCGATGTGCGCCAGGCGCAGATTGACAACCAGAGCAACTATTTCTTCGTCGACGTCCAGAGCCGCGGCTACTATCCGGCCTATGCCGTCAAGAAACTCGAGCGTCTGGGCATCGATGTGGGTATGACGGACGAGGACCGCGAGATCCTGGCCGCCAACACCGTCGACTTCATCAGCTTTAGCTATTACAGCACCCGTTGCTCCGCCGGTGCCGATAACCCCGATGTCGAGTGCACCCAGGGCAACGCCTTCGCCGGCGCCAAGAATCCCTACCTGCAGGAGAGCCAGTGGGGCTGGGCCATCGATCCGCTGGGCTTCCGCATCACCCTTAACGACCTGTACGACCGTTATCAGAAGCCGCTGTTTGTGGTCGAGAACGGTCTGGGCGCCAAGGATGTTGTCGAGGAGGATGGCTCCATCAACGACGACTACCGTATCGACTTCCTGCGCCAGCATATCGCCGCGATGCGCGATGCGGTGACCGAGGACGGCGTTGACCTGCTGGGCTACACCACCTGGGGTCCGATCGACCTGGTCTCGGCCGGCACGGGCGAGATGTCCAAGCGCTACGGCTTTATCTACGTGGACCGCGACGATGCAGGCAACGGCACCCTCAAGCGTTCCAAGAAGAAGAGCTTCGACTGGTACAAACACGTCATCGAGACGAACGGCGAGGACCTGGCCTAAGGCTTCCCAACAACCATAGCCTCCTAACCAAAACGCCCGGCGAGCAGTTAATGCCCGCCAGGCGTTTTGTTAAAAGAAGTGAAAGCACTCATTGGGGACGTACTTAAATGAGTGCCCGCAGAATGAGAGTGGATAATCTCCCGTTTTTAGCCTGTTTGTGGGCTCAAAGTGGGAGATTATCCACTCTCGCCATTTGGGCGTCCAAAAATCCTCGCTCGTTTTGTCTTAGTCATTGGGGGCGTTCTTAAACGACTAGTCGCTGGCGACGTCCCTCGCCGTCGGCGAATTTTGGGACATGTGGCCCGATTTTTGGGCCCATCTGTCGGTACACTAAAAGCACTATGGGTACCCGCGAGCGACATATCGGCCACGCGGCCGCCCGATCCGCGCCCGTGGCGGATCTTAGGGGCGGCAGGCTCGTTGCCATGCCGCGATTCCTTGTCGGCATATCGCATCGTGTATACCGCCGCCGCGTCTTCGCTGTCGCCAGCGCCATTACCGCGCTGTTCCTTATGCTTTTGGCAGTCTTGCCGGCACTGTTTGCCTCCGACCCCAAGCTTTCCAACACCGTGCCCGCCTATAGCGAGGTGTCCGAAGAGGTCGTGGATGCGCTCGTCCACTCGAGCTCTCTCCCGCTGCTTGTCGCCGCAATTGCATTTTCAATCTGGGGTGTGTTGGCGTACCTACGCTGCTTGGACTACGTCTTGCGCCGCCGCCTTGTTGCCATCGCCGCCATTTGTGCCCTGTGGATGATCGAGGTCATCCTCAAATATAAGTCGTTCACGCCGTTCTATGCCACCGTGCTGTGGTACCTGTACTACGTGCCCATGACGCTCATTCCGCTGATCTACCAGCTGTGCGGTCTGCGCCTCGCGGGTTTGGAACAGCATCGTGTGGGGCGTCGGTACCGCACCGTTTTGTGGGTCATGGCTGTCCTGCTTATCGGCTTTGTGCTTACTAACGATGTTCATCAGCAGGTCTTCCATTTCGATCGATCGAGTGGAACCTGGAGCAACGATTACACATATGGTTGGGGCTACGGTACCGTTCTGGTATGGACAGCCTTTAACTTCGTTGCCTTTTTTATCTTGGTAGGACGGTCCTCGTCTTTTCGTATTCAGCGTTTCTCGGGCACGGCCGCGCTTGTCCTATTGGGCGGCGCGTTCTTTGCCATTTCATATGCGCTGCGTGTGCCCTGGGCATGGAGGCTTAATTTTTCACTTGTCTACTGCGTCCTGTGCGTGGTGGCGATGGAAATCTGTCTCGATTGCGGTGTCATCCCGTCGTACCACGATATCGCCGGTATTTTCGGCACCTTGCCGCTTGACCTCAAAGTTCTAACGCGTGACCTGCAGGAAGTCTATGTCACGCCGGTGTCAAAGCCAATGCCGGTAGGCGTGCGTGAGGAGTTGCGGGTCCAAGAGCACGGGCACGCTCACGCCTTTGCCGTGGCGTCCGATCCCGATGTAATGTATCGCGCCTTTCCGCTGCTGGGCGGATCGGCTCTCCTTGCTCAGGACGTCTCGGAGCTCAACGAACTCAATCGCGAACTGGCGCATCGTCGCATGGAGCTGCAACGCCAAAATGAGCTGCTTGCCGCCGACTACGACCTTAAGACACATTTGGCAGACCAAGAGGCCGAGACCTTGCTAGTCCAAGACGTGGACCAGGCGCTTGCCCGCGCGTTCGAAGAGATGTACGACCTGCTGAGCTCGCTGCCACCGTTGACCGACGAGGCGTCTTCACACGAGCGTTACCGCATGCTGCAGCGCGCCAAGATGCTCGTCGCCTATTGCAAGCGCAAAGGGTCGCTCACGTTGGCGCAGCACGGGGAGAGCGGTTTTGATCGCGACCGCATTCAACTCATTGCCAATGAGCTCGCAAGCGACCTGCGCACCATCGATATCGATTGCGCCTCGATTATCGCCATACGGCGCCCGATGCACGCCAGTACGGTAAGCGCCCTGTACGACTGCGTGTATGACTTTGCGTTTTTTGCCTACACCACCGACCATCCGGCGCTTATGTATCACTTGGGCGACCATGACCGGTGCAGTGTTGAGCTGCGCGCCACGCTTTTTTCCAACGATGATGAAGATCTTTCGCAGACGCCCGCTGCGCAAGAGCTCGAAAGCGCTCTGCAAGGGCGCAACGTGGCATACCGCCTTGAGGGCGAGCCCGGCCAGCTGCGCATGATCGTCTTGATGCCGAGGGCGGGTGAGTGACGATGCAGATTTCGTTCATCCTTCCCCAAATCGTTGCGCTCGATGTTGTCTTTGCCCTGGCTGCGTGTCTGCAGATGATCCACGTCCCGCTCATCGCATCGCGCCGCTCGTCCTATAACTGTAAGGTGATTTGCGCCTACGAGACGAGCCTTGTGCTTCACCTGATGATTTCGGCGCTCATCTTATTCGCGTCGTCTGGCTCGTATCTGGTGGCGCCGCTTGACGTTTGCGCCAGGGCAATGGGCGGAGTGCTGTGGCTCAATGCCGCGATCTTTGCCTATGGCGTGGTCCTCATGGTGCACTATCGTCGCCCTGTCATGCTGGCCGAGCTGCTGCTTGTTGGCGCCGTGACACCGCCGGTGGTTTTTGCCATGGGCTCGGTGTGGGCCGTTGTCCTTATCGCAGAGGGAGCGTTCTTCCTGTTCCGTTCCGTCGCGGCGCTCTTGATGGACGTCCGTAACCGCCAGGAGGATATCACCGCGTTCTCGACGATCGAAACCATCAACGTGATTCCCGTGGGCATCCTGTATCTGGACTCGAGGGGCCGTCCACTGCTCATGAACCGCTGCATGCGCAAAAACCTGGTGGAGCTTCATATGCCCACCGACCTAGGCGATATGAGCGGTACATGGAACGACCTGCGCAAGCTCAGCATGCAAATGCCCGAAAGCAGCCAGAGCTGCGTGCGCATCAATTTGGACCGCTTTGGTGAGGCGCGCGTTGTGGTCGAGGTTTCTCCCGCCGAGATTCGCCTGTTTGTGTGCGATGACGTTATGGTCTCGGGCCGTTCGTTCGAGCGCATAATCGGTCTGGACGTGACAGAGTACGCGCATGCTCACGATCGTTTGGCGCAAGCCAACCACCTGCTTGAGCTCGCGGGTCAAGAGCTCCAGGCCCAGATCGAGGAAGTCAAAAAAGTTGCCGACAATGCGGCCTATCTGCGTATGCGCGCTCGCGTGCACGACGTGATCGGGCAGCGCCTGTCCATCCTCCATCGCTATCTGGAGGAGGGGCGCCTGGATGACGAGTCACTCGAGCAGATCGACCCGCTGCTGCGCTCAATCGCTGCCGATCTGCGCAGCGGGGGCGACACCGAACCGGCAGAGCAACTGGGCGATATCGTCCATGCCTTTGGCCTGGTGAGCGTGCAGATCGATGTGGAGGGCGAGCTGCCAAGCGACGTGCGTGTCGCGGCAGCCTTTTTGCAGATTATCCGCGAAGCCTCGACCAATGCCACCAAGCATGCGCAGGCGCATCGGGTCCATGTGCGCTTGTGGCAGGAGGGGACGGATGCTGACGCCGTCGCGCACATGACGATTTCTAACGACGGGTCCCCGGCCCCCGTATCGTATCGCGAGGGAACGGGTATCCCAGGTATGAGGCATGTCGCGCAAGATCTGGGTGGCAGCCTAGAGGTCCACGCCACCCCGCCCTTTACGCTTACGGTATCCATTCCGCTTAACGCCAACGACACGTCCCAAAGGAGAAACTCATGATCCGCGTGTTAATTGTCGAAGATCAGGCCATCCTGCGCGAGAGCCTGGCGCGCTCCGTTGGCGACCAGCCCGATATGACCGTCGTTGCCGCGATCGCCGATGCCTCCGAGGCCTTGGGTGTCGCGCTCAAGGAGCGCCCGGACATGATACTGATGGACGTGTGCACCGAACACGATTCAAACGGCATCGTGGCGGCGGCACGCATCAAGGAGCAGCTGCCCGAGTGTCGCATCATTATCATGACAGGCATGCCCGAGATCACCTTTGTCGATCAGGCCCGCGAGGCGGGCGTCGATAGCTTTGTGTACAAGAACGTCGGTATCGACGAGCTGTTCGCCGTGATGCGCTCCACGCTGGCGGGTTACTGCACGTTTCCCAAGCCGCCCGAGAGCATCTTCTCGGGCACGGCGGCCCTCGACGATGTCGAGCTGTCGATCTTGCGCCTTGCCTGCGAGGGTAAAAGCCGCCGCGAGATTGCGGCCGAGCTGTTTATGAGCGAGGGCACCATCAAGCGCCGCATCTCGGAGATCCTGAGCAAGACCGGCTACGACAACATCATGCGTCTGGCCGTACATGCGGTGACCGAGGGCAGCATCGTTCCCAACATAGAGCGCTAGCGCTCGTTGCGCATCGGCATAAAAGCGACGGGGCCGCAGGATCATCTCCTGCGGCCCCGTCTGGTGTGCGCGGATGTGTCCGCCAATCCGCGGCTGTCGTGGTCTATCGCTACGCGATGGTTGCGCTGTAGGAGGCGACGTCCTCGTAGGAATCGGTCAGGTAGGCGTCGATGCCGATGGTCGTGTTGACCAGGTCGTCAAGGCTATCGAGCGTGCCGTTCGAGAACGTGAATTCCTCAGTGGCGTTGGTGCCGGGCATCAGGTGAGCCGAGAACCAGGGTTCCTTCATGGTGCCGTTGACGTTGGTCTTGCCGCTGGGGGCGTAGAAGGTCAGGTCCTTGTCGCTCTTGTTGGTGATGTTGACGACAAAACCGATGTCGCCCCACTCGTCCTTGAACTTCTCGGTGATGGTAATGGTGCACAGGTCGTCATCGGCAACGGTGACGGCGGGGGAGATTTCAATCTTCTGGACGTCGTCGTCTTCGACGGCCTCGTCGATCTCTTCTTCCTTCTCGGCCGCCTCGCGATCCTTCTTCACCGTGCCGGACAGGTCCTTGTCGGACTTGGTAAAGACAAGATTGCCGTCATCCTCTTCGAGGATGAGCTTGCCGTCCTTGAGCTTCATGTCATGCGACTCGTCTTCGGCGGTGATGGTTACGGTGGTGGCGTCCTTTGCCTCCCATTTAAGGTCGACGACTTCAAGGAACAGGTCGAGGGCACCTGTACCGTCCTCATCGAGAATCAGGACGCAGTGCACACCCCAATCCTCGAGCATCTTCATGTACTCATCGGTCAGCTCTTCGCCCTCCATGGTTCCACCCGAGAGTTCCCAGCTGCCGACGAAGTTGGCCTTGGGGTCTTTGCCGCCGCCGCTGCAGCCCGTCAGGGCAAAGGCGAGCGCAAGGACGCATGTCAGAAATGCGAGTACGGACTTTTTGAACGTTGTCTTCATGGTGTCCTCCTTTATCGAACGAAACCCATAGAAGCAAATGCGGGGGTGGCGGATCCCCCGCCAATTACCAGATAGAGGGGCTAGGGCCTGGGCGTTCCGCAGTTGCTGCAGAACTTGCCGCCGTTTTCGCTGCCGCAGTTGGGGCGGAACCACTTGGCCGGTGCCGGGGCGGGTGCGGGACTGCCACACTCGGAGCAGAACTTGCCGGTGTTGGTGGCGCCGCAGCTGCAGGTCCATGTGCCGGCCGCGGGAGCAGCGGCAGGAGCCGGTGCGGGAGCGGGTGCCGGAGCCGGCTGCGGGACGGCCTGCTGCTGTGCCTGGCCGGCGGCGAACAGCTGGCTGGCGTTCATGCCGCCCATGCCACCTGCCATGCCCATGCCCATAAAGCCTGCCATCGCGCCGTTGGGATTGGCGGCTGCCGCGCGCATTGCGTCGCTCTGGGCGCTGGCAATGTTGGCTGCCGCCATAGTGGGATCGCGCATGACGGCGGCTTTCTGCAGGTCCTTGATCATCTGCTCGTCTTCTTGCGAGGCTGCGATGGAGTTGACGCCAAAGCTCACGATCTCGACACCACGCAGGTCGCGCCAGTCGGCAGAGAGGACCTCGTTGAGCGCGCGGGCGAGCTCGGTGGTGTGACCGGGGATGGCGCTGTAGCGAATGCCCATCTCCGAGATCTTGGCAAAGGCGGGCTGCAGGGCGGTGAGCAGCTCGGACTTAAGCTGGCTGTCGATCTTGTCGCGCGTGTAGCTATCGGTCACGTTGCCGCACACGTTGGTGTAGAACAGCAGCGGGTTGGTGATGCGGTACGAGTACTCGCCGTTGCAGCGCACGGAGATGTCAACGTCCAGGCCAATGTTGTTATCGACCACGCGGAAGGGCACGGGCGAGGCGGTGCCGTACTTGTTGCCGATGATCTCCTTGGTGTTGATGAAGTAGACGCGCTGGTCCTTGCCCGCGTCGCCGCCAAAGGTAAAGCGGCTGCCGATATTGGCGAAGGTCTCCTTGATGGAATCGCCCAGGTTGCCGCTAAAGACGCTCGGCTCGCTGCCGGTATCGAAGACGAACTCACCGGGCTCCAGTGCGACTTCGATGATCTTGCCGTTTTGCACCACGAGCATGCCCTGGCCGTCGTTGACGGCGATGACCGAGCCGTTGGAGATGACGTTGTCCTCGCCGCGCGTGTTGGAGCTGCGGCCACCGGTGCGTTTGCTGCCCTTGCAGGCCAAGACGTCAGCAGGCATCGATTCGCAGTAGATAAATTCCTTCCACTGGTCGGCCATGACGCCGCCGGCAGCTCCCAATCCAGCTTTCAAGAGTCCCATGGTGATCTTCCTTTCTCGTCAAAGGCCGGGTGGTATTGGTCGGATTGCTTAGTCGTCCTTGTCGTCTTTCATGACAACGGTGGTCTCGGTGTGGTTGAAGGTGTCGTGCTTCTCGGTCAGGTCGAGCTCGCCGCAGTACTCGTCGGCGTGGGTGGCCTCGTTGGCCGTCTTGAGCTGGCCTACCAGTAGCACGTCTCCGATAATCACGATGATCAGCGGCGCGACGATGTTGATGAGGATGCCCTCGATATCAAAGGCGAGGTAATCCGGATCGAAGGCGTTCTCACCCATAAAGAGAATCTGGGAGAGGATAAATCCGATCACAAAGAACAGCACCGAGGCAATAGCGAGCTTGGGCTTGGAGCAGGGGAGCTCGCCGACCAAGAGGCCGGTCTGGCCGTTCATGGCAAACAGGTAGCTCTTGCCGTTCCACGAGGTGGAGAGCATCCAGACGGGGAACAGGGCGTAGTCGCTGTCTTCCCAGGTGTAGTCGAGCTGCTTGCTTTCGACCGTGGCATCGTCGTATTCGTCGACGACAGTCTCGCGCAGGGCCGAGATCGTGCTTTCTTCCATACGGCGCTCGGCGCGCGCCTTGCAGGTCTCGCAGTCCTCGTCGTAACGGTTGGCGATGTAGCCGGGCATATATGCGACCGAGAACGGACGCAGCGCGTCGTAGTCAAACGGCTCGATGGCGTCCATGTGGCCGTCGGGCATCTTGGACGATCCGTCGACGGGCACGCGCTTAAACGAGATATTGCCCTTGCGATAGGCATCGTAGTGGTCGGTGGTCGTGACGGTGCGGTCGGATTCCTCGGTCACGGTCTCGTTGGTCGCGTCAAAGTACACTTCGCCGTCCACGCGGGCGCCGTAGAGCCAAAACGGCACGTAGACACCTTGGACCTCGTCGATGTGGTTGCCGGTGACAAAGCTCTTGGGCAGCAAGATCTTGCCCTTGTAGTGTTCCTTGAGTGCGGCCGTGACGTCGTCGCGCCCGAGCTTAAACGGAATCACCAGGTCGGGCGAGAAGTCGCCAGAGAGCTGGCCGGGCGCCACGGCGGAGTTGCCGCAGTACGGGCAGGTGGTGACGGCGACGGTGCCGTCGGACACGAGCTCGGCGCCGCACGACGAGCAGATGTAGCCGGCGTTTTGGGCGAGCTCCTGCACGGCATCGTCGGCAGCAGGTTTGGGAGCTGCGGCTGCGGCATCGGCTTTGGCATCTGCCTTGTCCTGGCGCTCGCGATAGAGGGCCTCGACTTCTTCGACTTCAAAGCGTGAGTCACAGTAGTCGCAGACAAGCTTTTGCTCGGCGCTGGCAAAATGCAGGGGACCACCGCAGGCAGGGCACTGATAGTTGACGCTCTCGAAGGCCATGATCGGTCCTTTCCGTGCCGGAGGCTATGCGCCGATGGCGCCGCCGCAGTATTCGCAGCGCCCACTGGCATCGGGAATGGTGGTGGCTCCGCAGAAGGGGCAGGTCACCGCGGTCTTGGGGGCCTTGGCGGCCACGACGCTGTCGCGCGTCTCCTGGCGCAGCTGCACCAGCGCGTCGCGGACCTCGGTTGCCTGGCGCTTGGCCTCGCGGTATTCGATGGAGCCGCGCTGATCGATGGTGGAGTCGTTCACGCGCAGGTTGATCTCGGTAAAGTACGGCGTGTTGACGTGAATGGTCAGATTAAAGTCGTAATCCAGGTCGTAGCGCGGCGGATTGTAGCTCTCGCGCTCGCCGTCCTTGGTCTCGCGATAGATTTCGGTGCGATGCTCGTCGATATCCATATCGCAGCCGAGTACCTGCGAGAACTCGATGATGTCGGGATTGGCGTCGCGCCAGCGGCTCTGCGAGGTGATGATCAGCAGGCCCGCGTCCTCATCGAGCATGATGTTGGTGCGCCCGGCAGAAAGCGTGCGCGTGGGGTTGAACGACGCCAAGCGCTCGGCATTGGCCTCGCGGTAGGCGATCTGCTCGCGGATATCGTCCGCGGTGCTGGAGCGATAGCCGTGAAAGTAGGGGGAGAGCTTGCCGGCGCACTCTTTGCACAGGTAGCCTTCATTGATTTTTGTCTTACCTAGAAGTCCCAGCTCGGTACCGCAAATCGCGCACTCTTTCTTCTCGAACATCTTGTCAAAGAAGCCCATGGCTGCCTCCCATCAACTGGTAGCGTGTGTCACTTTTGATGATGGGGGAGTGCGCAGCCTTTCACGATACCCAGACGGCTCAACGAGTCTCCACAACTGGGACACATGGCCCATTTTTCCTACTCATTGGGGACACTCTTTGTCGAATGCGGCGGCTGCCGAATGTGGGCGCCGTTCTTGCTATGCCACGGTCACGGCGATCTGGGCGTAGCGGGTGCAGGGGCGCTCGGCGCGCGTCTGCACGGTAAGCGTGAGTACGAAGCGGTCACCGGGCTGCGCGTCGGCGGGCACGATGAAAGCGGTGTCCACCGTGCATTCTTGCCACATCGACAGATCCTGGACGCCTGCATAGCTCGATGGGTCTACGGCCACATCCCAATGTGCATCGAAGCCCTTGTCGTCGGGGTCGACGATGGTTGCCGCAAGGGCGACGCGCTCGCCGGCTGCGGCGCTGCGGTCGGCCGTGACCTCGACAACATGTGCCGGATGCGAGCAGATGGCCGGATCATGGGCGCACCATTGCGCGCGGGCGGCAAAGTTTTCCTGATAGGCACGCAGATAGGGATTGAGATTGTCGTCTGCGGGCGTGCCGATGGAGGCAAAACCGGCGGGCGCGCTCGCATCGGGGTGTCCATCAAGAAACATGCGGCCCAGCAGCGTATCGAAGTCGCGGTCGTCGATGCCGCGCAGGCCAAACGGCAGCAGTGGAATATAGGTCATGCTGTCGCCTTCGGCCATAAAGTCGCCGCGCTCAAACTGCATCGCGGTCATGCCTTCCAGGCCCCAATCCAGGCGGGCATGCTTGCCAAACTGAAAGCGCTCAGGCTCGTTTTCGTAGACCTTACCATCGCCATAGAGCATATAGCGTGCCATGAGGGGGCCGTTGCCCTGCGTGAGATTCTGCTCGGGCCAGGGAGCCTTAAACAGCGGCAGCGTATCGGGCTGAGCTGTTTTGGCGTCGAAATAGTTGCCATACATATAGGGCGTACGCCAAAAGATGAGCTCGGGAAAGAGCTCGCGCCCATGGTCGAGCCACGAGTTGTCCTGTCCCACGCCATCGGCAACGCCCATCACGCGCACCTTCTGATAGACCTGCTGCTGCACGGCGGGCCACTCGGGCGTGGCGCGATAGCGCTCGGCAATACTCATGAGGGCGCGAACGATCGTATTCATACCACCCCAGCTGAGCAACCATAACGTACGCGGATCATCATCCAGAATCGCCTGCGCAATTACGCGAGACCCCTCAGTTTCCTCAGTCACATCACCCTCAAAGGCAACATTTCCCACAAAGGTGCGCTCGATCATCTGGGCGGGCGTGGGAAACGGCGGCTCACCGGCAGCGGCCGCATTTGCCTGCAACTGCGGCCAAGCCTGGGCATATTCATTACTCCAGAGACTCTCAATCCAATGCTCGGGAAACGGCCGATACTCACGAAGCTCGCCGGCTAGCGGATCGGGCTCATGAGGCACAACAGCCCACTCATAAGAGCGCCGCCCTTTGGTCCGCCAATGCGAATTCACCTCGCCGAGCGTATGAACCCCATCCCCAAGAAAGTGATACTGCGAAGCCGTATACACCACAGCCTGAACATCAAGCAAGTTGAGATACAGAGCCAAATGAACAAGCGAGTTCATATCGTCGACTTCCATATCGGTAGTAACAATCACCCGAGTCAACTTCTGGGACATAGGAACAGCTCCAATCAAAATCAATTCAGCCAGTTACGCGCAAGGCAAGACGGGACCCATGCCCCCATCGCCACCGACCCGGCGGCCCGCTAGAAGCGGCCGGCCAGGGTCACGGCAACGTCAACGCAGCGGGGACCGGGGTTTAGTCTTGCAAACATTCCGCAGGGGGCATGGGCAGGCGCAGCGCGAAGCGCAAAGCGCCAGCCCATGCATGCCCGAGGACGTTTGCAAGACTAAACCCCGGTCCCCGCGATGGGAGGGCTTAGCGGTCGACCCTGGCCGACCACTCCCAGCAGCCCACCGGCTCGCCGTCGATGAGTACGTTGCCCCCGTCGAAGTCTTGATAACACAGGTCGTTGAATTGGTGGATCCACACGCCGTGGTTGAACGTCTTCTTGGCCGAGCCGTCGGCCTCGCGATACACGCCGGTCAGGTCCTCGACATGGCTAAAGTAGGTGAGATGCACGTTGGCGCCGGCACCGCGCAGGCGCGCGAACAGCGGCAGCACGGTCTGTTGCGGTGACACAAGCTCGTCGCCCTTGGAGTGCGTAAACCACAGCGGCGTCTTGGCGAGCGCGGCCACGTCCTCGTCCGTGGCGTTGTACCACGGGGCGCAGCAGGGAAGGCCCGCGGCGAAGAAATCGGGGTAGTCGGCGCACAGGCGCAGGGTCATAAAGCCGCCGTTGGAAAGACCGGCGACCACGATGCGGTCGGTGTCGATGCGGTCGGCATGCTCGGCGACAAACTCGTCGATAAGCGCCTTGAGCACGGAGGAGTAGATGCTCTGGTTGGAGCGACCGAGTTGTTCGACGCCGTTGTCCATCCAAAACGTGGGCGACTGCGGCACGAGCACCCAGGCAAAGCCGCCAAAGTAGCGCTGGATCTGCGCCTGGCTAATGGCCGTCACGCGGTTGCCGATATAGGCGCGCGTAGCGCCTTCGCCCTGCGTGGCGCCCTTGCCCTCGCCGGCGCCGTGCAGATACACCACGAGCGGTGCCTTTTGGGGCACGGCCGTGGCCTCGGGCGCAAAGGGGTTGAAGCATGCCGAGTCCTCGGCCTTAAAGCTGGGCTCAAAGAAGCCGTATTCGAGCGCGATACCGTCGACGGCGGTCTTTTGCGTGTCGTTGCTCCAGCCTTTGAGCGCAGGGCAGATATCGCCACGGCAGGTGTCGAAGACCAGGCCGCAGGTGGGATCGTCGCCGTCGTTGCCGGGAAGAGCCGCGAGCTGCGTGATGTGCAACTGGTCATCGAGCATGCGCGAGCCCATGACGCCGCCTTCGATCTTTTTGGTCAGGCGCTGCTCGGCGACCTCGAGCGCCACATGGGTGCCCACGGCGAGCTTACGTCCGTTCTCGTCGCACGGATATGCGGCGAGAATGTCGATGTAACCCACGGAGGGCGCGGCATGGTCGGCGCCGCGTTCCTTGCGCATCAGAACATCGCCCGAGCGCTCGTGACGCTCTACATATATATGGAAGGTGTTCGCGTCGATGTCGTTGGCGCGCACGGTGCAGGGCAGGTCGAGTACGACCTTGCTGATCCAGGGGCCAAAGTCGCCCAAGGTGGTGACGGTTGCGTAGGTACACAATTTGAGTTCCATGAGCTGCCTCCCTTGCGCCGCGAATGCCTGGCATCTGCGGCAATACAAACTAAACATGTTTAGTGTAATCTAGAATTGAAGAATAACCAGATGAACTCGGTAAACGGCAAAATTGAACACGTCGTGAACTACTAAACGTATGTTTACTAGCTTCTAGCAGGGATTCTGTTGATGAGTTAACAGATCAGTGAGGTGTTCATCAAAATAAAATCCCACGTAAATGGCTATATATCAATAGAGGGTCAAAGAGACCATCTCCCGCCATTCAAATACGTTCACCCCCGATTTCCTACCGTTCACCGGACTGTAGACGGCAAAATTGCCATAAATTCGGCGCTCCGTGTAAACTAAAGCCCGTAAACGTTCAGTAAACACCTTGTTTACAAAAGCGTATCCAAGGGTCCGGCAACCGTAAGGGGTTATAGTCGCCGGGCCAAAGGCGTGCCTAAGCCCAAAGGGGCTGGCACACGAAGATATGGGGAGGGGTCCCATGGCAGTAGATAACAAGCAGATTGCCACCGATGTCCTCGAGCTCGTGGGCGGTGCGGAGAATGTTTCCGTTGCCACCAACTGCATGACGCGCCTGCGTCTGACGCTCAAGGATAACAGCAAGGCCGACGTGGAGAAGATCAAGAAGGTCAAGGGTGTTCTGGGTTGCCAGTTTGCCGGCAGCCAGCTCCAGGTCATCATCGGCCAGAACGTGCCCAAGGTGCTCGCCGAGTTCGTCGCCATCTCCGGTGTCAAGCAGGGTGAGGCCGTCAACGAGAACCTCGATGCTCCCAAGGAGAAGTTCGAGCTCAAGAACCTGCCCAATATCATCCTCGACTATCTGTCGGGCTCCATGACCCAGCTCATCCCGCTGCTCATGGCCGGCGGTCTGTTCCGTACCATCGCGGCCGTCCTCGGCCCCACCATGCTCGGTGTGCTCTCGGCCGACGACCCGACCTATACGTTCCTCTACACCACGCTGTACGAGGCCACGTTCACCTTTATCCCCATCTACCTGGGTTATGCCGCGGCTAAGAAGCTCGGCGCCAGCCCGGTGCTCGGCATGCTGCTCGGTGGCGCCCTCATGGCTCCTTCCGTGGTGAGCGTCGCCACCCAGGAGGGCGGCGGCATCATCTCCGTCTACGGCATCCAGATCGCTGCTGCCAACTATCAGCAGTCCGTCCTGCCGATCATCCTTTCGGTGCCTGTCCTCTACTTCGTCGAGAAGTTCTTTAAGAAGGTCATGCCCGACGTGCTCTCCACGGTCTTCACGCCGTTCTGCACCATGATCGTCACGATCCCCATTGCCTTCATCGTCCTCGCTCCGATCGGCAACGAGATCGGTACGCTGATCGCCAACGCCCTCTTCGGCCTTGCTGACCTTGGCGGCATCGGCATCCTGATCGTCATGGCCGTCCTCGGCGCCTTCTGGCAGCTCTTCGTGGTCTGCGGCATGCACATGCCCGTCATCCTGCTCGCCCAGGTTCAGATCATCGCTGCCGGTTACGATCCCTTCGTCTTCGTTTCCACCAACTGCGCTATGGCCGCTGTCTGGGGCTGCGCCTTCGGTGCCTTCCTCAAGATGAAGAACCCCGACGAGAAGTCTCTCGCCATCGGTTACGTCATCTCCGCCATCGCCGGCGGCGTCACCGAGCCCGCGCTCTTCGGCATCCTCATGCGCTTCCGTCGCACCATGTTTGGCATGTTCATCGGCGGTGCCATCGGCGCTGTGTTCTCCGGCCTCATGGGGGTTACCTACTACCTCGCAGGCGGTGCCTCCAACTTCCTGGTCTTCACCAACTACCTGCAGGGTGGCCAGATGAACACCGTCTGGGCTATCGTTGGTATGGCAATCTCCTTTGTCATCGCCGCTGCCGTCGTCTTTGTCTCCGGCTTCTCCAAGGAGGAGCTCGCCGAGATGGAGGCCTAAGGCCAAACCGTTCGGTCGCATAAGACCTCACCTACACGACAGGGCCCCGTCAGGCGTAAGCCCGGCGGGGCCCTTCTTGCAAGGTAGACTGATGGAGGCGGGTGAGATTCGCCCGCGAGGGTTTGCCAAGCGCCGGGGGCTTTCGCGCGGGGTTATCGCGAAAGCCCCCGGCGCTTGGCAAATCCTTTATCAAACGAAAGGACATGCAGATGAGTTTGGGAAAGCTGACCGCCAACGGTCGCCAGGACGGCTTTTTGTGCGAGGGCAAACCGTTCTTCTGGTTTGCCGATACGTGCTGGAGCGCATTTACGAGCATCGCCGAGAACGACTGGGATTACTACCTGACCCGCCGTGCCGAGCAGGGCATGAACGTGCTGCAGATCAACACGTTGCCGCAGTGGGATCGCTGCTGTCCCGACCTGGGCATTTGGCCCTATGCCAGCGAGGACGGCGTGCACTTTGATTGGTCCTGCCCCAACCAGGCGTATTGGGATCGTGCCGCCGCCATGTGCCGCGCGGCCGTCGAGCACGGCATTCGTCCGGCGCTCGTGCTCATGTGGTGCAACTACGTGCCCGGTACCTGGGGTGCCAAGATCGCCGAGCGTTGCGGTGCCGAGATTATGCCGCGTGAGGAGGTTCGCGCCCACGTTGCCCGCGTCGTCGAGAACCTGGGCGAGTTCGACCCCGTCTACGTGGTGGCGGGCGATACCGACTTTGCCGGCGACGAGGCGATCGCCTATTACGAGGACGCCCTCGACGAGGTCGTCAAGCGCGCGCCCGAGGCACTGCGCACCATGCATATCAACCGCGGTAACCGCACCATTCCGGCGCAGTATCTGGACCGTCTGGACTTTTATATGTTCCAGCCCGGCCACAACTACGAGGGCCAGCCCGAGGCATGGCGTCTGCCGCAGGACTTTATCGCCAACTATCCCAAAAAGCCGATGGTCAACTCCGAGCCTTGCTACGAGCAGATGGGTGCGTCGCGCAACGTCTACTGGCGTTTTACCGCGCAGGATTGCCGCGCGAGCGTATGGTCGTCGATTCTTGCCGGCGCCAGTGCCGGCGTGACCTATGGCGCACACGGCGTGTGGAACTGGCAAACATCGCGCAGCCAGGGTTCGGTCCTGGGCGAGGGCTTTGACATGCCCTTCCGCTGGCAAGAGTGCCTGCAGTTTGCGGGTGTGTGGGACTTTGGCGCGATCGAGCACGTGCTTGCCGCCCTAGGCGCTACGGCTGCCGACGATGCACTTGCCGTGGTTCCGGCGCAGGAGCTCCTCGACGACGCGCGCGAGTCCATCCGTGTGGCGCGCGTTGGCGATCGCATCGTCGCGTACCTGCCGCGTACCACGGCGCTCAAGTTTAAGCTCGACGGCGCGCGTGGCTGGACGGCGACGGTCCTCGACATGGAGGACAAGCGCATCGCAAAGCTGCCCGTCCGTGACAACGGTGACGGCACCGTGCGCGTGGCGCAGCATCCCTTTGAGCACGACGCGCTGGTGATCCTGGCCCCCGGGCGCTAACGGCTCTTCTCCAACATTTACAACCCAGTCCCTTTCATTAGGCTGCGACGGAATGGTTCCTGCATGACGGCTTTAAGCTGCCAAGGGGAGCCATTCCGTCGCACTCTTTGTTTACTCATTGGGGACGTACTTAAATGAGTGCTTAAATGAGTGGCAGTTGGAGGGCACTCCTTGTCGAGCTGCAAGCCGCGCGCGCCCCTTCTGGGTCATGCGGCTCAAAATCGCGGCGTCATGCGGACGGCTGGGGTCGAATTTGCAACATTTCGAACTTGGCTTCGATATTGAGATTGGTTCTTTATTAAAATGGTGTTCCGGACAACAAAGCGGGTGGGGGTTACCATGAGGGACCTGGGAGACACAACCGCATATTTGCGCCGGGGCATGCGGGAGATTCTGTGCCTAGCGCTGTTCTTCTTCACGTTTTTGGCGTGCGAGTATTTCTTTGATGCGCGCATGGCCGAGTTCGTGCCATCGAGTGAGGTCGTCATCTACGAGAGCATCGTTGTCGGCGCGAGCGTGATTGGCTTTTTCGTGCGCCCATTTCTGTACTATCGCCGTCCCAGACGATCGATGCGACGAGCGATATTACGGGCGTGCTGTTGGTATCGGCGTTGCTGCTGATGATTATGGCAATGCGGTTTGAGGTAGTAATTGCCGGCGGCCTGGTGGCGTGCTGCGCCCTGGGCTATTGCGGATCGACCGCCCATGCCAATCTTGCGCGGCGTTTTGCGCAGACGCCCTGCCTGGCGCGCACCGTGGCGGTTTCCTATGCTGTGGGCATTTTGGTGCAGGTGCTCAACCATATGGTGATGCCTGCGGGCATTCCCCAGCAGTCTGTTCTCATTGCCTGTGCGATTGCGCTGGTGGGGCTGCTTCACGGTGTCCGCCGCGCTAAATTGCGTGATGAGCCTGCGCCCGAGTTCGAGGTCGAGATTGCCGAGCTATCGGTCGATGCGTCGGAGCGTGGCGCCAGGTGGCACGATGACCCCGAGGCAAAGGCGGCCTTTCAGGGTGCCGTGGTGCGTCTGACGGTGGCGACCGCTTGCCTCACCGGCGTGTTCGCGGCCCTCAATGCCGGCCTTACGACCTCGCATGCCGCTGGCGCTATCGATCTGGGCGACTGGCCGCGCTTGCTGCTGGTTGTGAGCGCCCTTGCCGCCGGCGTCCTGTATGACCTGCGTGGGCGTTCGTATATGAATATCATCATGACGTGCGCCGCCATGCTGTCCACGCTCTCGTTCTTTGTACTTATCACCGATGGCAACGGTGGCAACACGCTTGCCGCCACGATTATCTTTTACCTTGGCACGGGCTTTTTCGTGGTGTTCTTCACCGCGAAGTTCGCCGCGATTTCGATGTATGCCCGCTGGGCGTATCTGTGGCCGTGCATGGGCCGTGTTATCAACAACGTTTGCTCGATGCTCGTGACGGCTCCGGCAGTGGCGATTATCTCGAGTCAAAACGTGCTGGCGGCAGTGAGCGTCGTGCTCGTGCTGTTTGTCGGCATCGCGATTTCGCTGTTAGGGCAGTTTAGACAAGACGGTGAGGGCGAGGCGACGCGCGGCAGGCTGGCGCTTGCCACCGACGATCTTGGCGTGAGCTGTGAGCCCGGCCAGGCCGACACGGTGCCCCTGGAGGCGCCGGAGCTTTCGTTTGACGATCGGCTCGATGGCTTCGTTGCCGCCTTTGGGCTCACCAAGCGCGAGCGCGATGTTTTGGAGGCACTGGTCGTTTCGGACGACAGCGTGCAGGACGTGGCGGCGGCACTCTTCCTTTCGCGTTCCACGCTCTATCGCCACATCGCTTCGATTAACAAAAAGACAGGTGCCTCCTCGCGCGTAGCCCTCATCAACTTCTTCTGGTCCTGGACACCCCAAGACTAGCTAACCACCACAAAGGGGACAGGCACCTTTGTGGTGGTTTTTTACCTGCAAAAATATGAATATGAGACATTTGTCACCTGCCGTTTTGGTGCTCAAAGGCATATGAATGTGATGCTGAGCAGAGCAGAACGGAGGGGGTGCACCTATGGCGTCTCGGGGTTGCGCGTCTAATAAAATTGCGGGCGCGCTTATCGCCGTGGTGGTCTTTGCCGCGGCGGTGACACTCATGCGAGTTTACGTTGCCGGCGACCATGGCGCTCAGGGAAAGACTGCCGCGCAAGTGTCGCTCAACGATTGCGCTGCCGTTCCGGTGGCGGTCAAGCTTATCGAGGACGGGGAGGCGCGGACGGCCTATGAGACCGACGATGCCGAACTGGTCGCATCGACTTTTGCCGCGCTCGATGGCTGCACCGTGGGGGATGCGGTGGATGAGCGGACGAGCGATGCCGGCCGAACGCTCGTCTTTGTCTATACGGATGGCTCGGAGCAATCGGTAGAACTTGAGGGCAAAAACATCGTGCTCGATAAGACGGCGTATCGACTTAACGGTGCCGATGAGTTATGGCGGCAGCTTGCCGCAATCAAAAACAGCTAACGAAATTAGGGATGTACGGGATGAGTGACTTGAGATTCTGCCCGGCGTGCGGGGCGCAGCTGCCTCGGGTCGCCGGCGTGCCGGTGCGATTTTGCCCGGGGTGCGGCGTCCGACTTGAGGGCGTTGTGGGCTACTCGGGCGCCGTGGGGGCTACAGATGGGGCGACTGCCGATGACGATGCGGACGAAGGCGGCGACCCGAGTGTGGACGCGCCGGCCGATGCGCCGGTGGAGACTGCCGGCGTCGCGTCGTCTCGTGACGCAGCCACGACGGATGCGCCTCACATCGGTGACCTTGAGCTTCATGCCGCATGCGATACCTCTGGCGGCCAGGCACTCGCGCAGGTGGCGCTGCCGCGGGGCTGGCATATCGAAGAAGCGCATCTTGAGCGCAGCGGCAGTTTCGACTGCCCGATTTCGGTTGGCGTGACGGCGGCGGGTCCGATGGGTGAGCGGATTATGTACCGCTCCGAGCTCTGCTACGTGGATGCGGGCGTCGTTGCCAAGCGTATCCCCACGCAAACCGAACGCAAGGTGTTTGTGCACGTGGAGGCAGCTTGCGACGAGCTGGCTCAGGCCTGTGCAGCACGGCTGGGTGCGCGGGCAGAGGTTGTTGCCGAGCAACCGTACCCATCGAGCGCGGAGGTCGATATCGAGCGCGAGCGTGCCCGCGTAAAGCGCGAGGCGGCAAACGACTTTGCGATCCAGGGCTTTTCGATGGAGCCGAGTGATGTGGTCTATGAGTGCCGCATGCGTCGATATCGGCTCACGGGCGCTCCAGTGCCCACCGAGCTCGCGGTGGCGGCCAAAGTCGAGGGCTATATGTTTTCAATCGGCGGCGTCGCGGGTTCTATGGGTAAAGGTGTTGCCGCTGGGGCCGAGGCGCTGCTGGGCGCGAGCCTTTCGAGTGGGCTGATCGGCGGTGTTTTGGGCAAGCGCCTGCGCGAGCGCCAGGCGGCGGCAGCGGCGGGACAGGGCGTCGCGCAAGAACAGCCCACGGGTCGAGGCGGTTGCCCGGACGGAGCGTCGTTCGAGCTGGGTGCGGCCGACCTGCTGCAGTGGCGTATCAGGGACAGCTTCTGTTTGGTTGCGCCAGAAGGTCGCCTGGACGAGGCGGCCTCCACGGCGCTTGCATCAATGGCGTCGACTCTGCGGCTCAATCCGGCGATTGCACGCGAGGCGTCAGCTCAAAAGCAACAGATGGTGCTTGAGCAGCGCCAACGCACGCAGATGAACATTGCCCAGCAGCAACAGCAGTTTGTAGCCTGGCAACAGATGCATGCCTCGCAACAGGCGGCGTTCGACAGCTACCAGCAGGCGTGGTTCGATCGCAGCGACCGTCAGCACGCCGCGAATATGGCTGCCAGCGCCGCCAATTTTTCCAGCGCGGGCGTGGGGACGGGCGCCGCCTCGTATTCCGATGCCATTCGCGGGGTCAACCATTACGCCAGACCCGGCGGCACCGATGTCGAGGTCTCGGTGATGGCCGACCAGGCCTGGGTCAACGGTTCGGGCGATGTGATCGGTACACGCGATGGTTTTGAACCCGGTTTTGGCTGGACGGAGCTGCCTCGTCAATAGCGTGAGGCGGGTTATGTGTGAATCGATGCCGGATGTGTTTCTCGGCATGGTGATAAAGAACGGGAAAGGAACAATGATGAGGGAGACGGTACTTTCGCGCACGGCATTTGTCGCGGCGGCGGGAACGGCGCTGCTGACGCTTGTGGGGTGCGGCGGACAGCGGACGCAGGATGCGACGGGTTTTAACGACGACCGCCCGGTAAAGGACAAGATGGATGCGGGTGCGACGTCGGGCGATTCCGGCGACGCGGACAGCGGCTCGGCGGATGCGCTCGATACGTGGTCGGATGATTGCTGGGATGCGCACCGCAACATCAGCATCGCGGCGCTCCTCGAGCTTAAGGGCTGGCAGTTGCAGGAGTTTGCCTCGCAGCAGGGCTATACCTGGCAAGACGCGCTTGAGATGTACGAGGACGAGGCGGGACATGTGCTCAGCGTCTGCAATATCAGCAAGGACGGCGCGACCGAATGGCTCGGCGAGGACGAAATCGGAAAGCTCGACAAGGGCGGCACCGGAAGCACCGTGATGTTCACGCTGCAACTTTCGGGCTATTCGAGCTGCGAGGATGTTATCGCGGGCTTTTCTGTGCCGGTCGAGGACCGGGCGCAGATTGCTTCGGGCTCATGGATCGCGTGCGTATACGGTTCCAACATGGCGCGGCACGTTGCCATGGCGAGCCCGATGGAAAACGGTGACTACCGCTTGGATCTCATTACCGAG
This sequence comes from Collinsella sp. AF36-3AT, assembly GCF_003475205.1. NCBI lineage: Bacteria > Bacillati > Actinomycetota > Coriobacteriia > Coriobacteriales > Coriobacteriaceae > Collinsella > Collinsella sp. AF36-3AT. Next base: position 135,224 of record NZ_QROZ01000005.1, read on the forward strand.
GAGGCTATCAAGACCGGTAGGTTTACCCAGGGCGGCGGTGCTCCGACGATAGACGAATTTTGGCAGGAAAAGACTGGACGCGCGCTCGGCTAGGTGCGACGTGGCCAATACCATAGCGAGGAACGAACATGATGAATGAAGTGACGATGAACCGTGCGGCCTTTGTGGCAGGCGCGGGTGCGCTGGCTTGTGCGCTGGCTGGCTGCTCGGGCGGATTGGGCGGCGCGGGCGGTGCCAAGAAGGCGACCACGGCGGACGCCGCCTGTGTAGACGACAACGCTAACGTGACGGTCTATGCTGCGATCAACTTGGACGGCGCCGACCTGGTGCGCCTGCTCAAGCATCAAAACTATGAGTGGCAAGGCGAGAGCGTGGGCTACGGTGCCGCCGATGACGCGGGACTTTTCGCTTTTACCTTTTCTAAGATTTCGGATGACGTGGACGAACTTGCGAACAGCGCGATACCGCTTTCGGAGTCCGAGTACGAGGAACTTGAGCCGGGCGGCGGAGACGATAGCGTGGCGATTTTGCTCTCGGTGGGCGGCTATACGACGGGCAATCGTGCGCTCACCGGCGCAATCGGCGATGCGGCGATAGTGCAGGAGAAGTGCACAATCGACGATTCCGTGTATTGGCTGGTCAAGGCGCTCGACGGCAGCCGTTACGTGATTTCGGCCTACGACACCGAAGATGATGGCGACAGCGCGCATGACATCTATATCTATAGTGAGTCTTTTATTCACACCGGTTATCTGAGCGGCGGCGACCAAATCGATATTGACGAACTCTGGAGCCGCCTGACCAATGCCTCGTAGCGCACCAAAACCACCACAAAGGGGACAGTGAGGCGGGACTTTTTGACCGCCTGATGGGTCGAGCGTCACAACTCGTGCGTTACAGCAGCTCGCCGTGGCGGGCGATGTAGCGGCGCTTGGCCAGTTGGGTGAGCGCGATGTAGGCGGCGACAATGCCGATGAGCAGCGCGAAGAAGCTCGGCGGCAGCGGCATGAGGCCCAGCGCATCGGTGATGGGGCTTGTCGGCAGCCAGGTGACGAGCACCAGGCCCAGCACGGTGAGGACGCACAGCGCGGGCGCGGCGTGGTCGCGCGGGCGTGGCAGGCGCGGGGAGCGCAGCATGTGGACCACGAGCGTCTGCGACCACATGGACTCGACAAACCAACCGCTCTGGAAGAGCGCCGTAAAGGCCGCCATGCCTGCGACGTCGCCTATAGCGGCAAGCTCTGCCCAGCTTGCGCCCACGGCGGCGGGGCACACCACAAAGAAGAGTGCGGCGAAAGTCACGATATCAAACAGTGAGCTCACGGGACCCAACTCGAGCATAAAGCCCTTAATGGACGCGGCATCCCAGGCGCGCGGACGGGCAGTCCAGGCGTCATCGACGGTGTCCCACGGCAGCGCGATGCACACGATCTCGTAGACCAGCGACAGCAGCACCAGCTGCAGGGCGCTCATGGGCAAAAACGGCAAGAACAGGCTCGCGACGGTCACGGACAGCACGTTGCCAAAGTTGGAGCTCACCGTGGTCTTGAGGTACTTGAGCAGGTTGCCGTAGGTGCGGCGGCCTTCGATGATGCCGCGCTCGAGCACGCCCAGATCCTTCTGAAGCAAGATGATATCGGCGGATTCCTTGGCGATGTCGACGGCCGAATCGACCGAGATGCCGCAGTCGCTCGCGCGCATGGCGGCGGCGTCGTTGATGCCGTCGCCCATAAAGCCCACGGTGTGGCCGAGCAGCTCGCGCATGACGCGCACCAGGCGCGCCTTCTGCAGCGGCGAGAGCTTGGCGAACAGATGGGTTTTCTCGGCGCGCTCGGCAAGCTCGGCGTCATCGAGCGCATCGATCTCGGAACCGAGCAAGACGTTGCTCGCGTCGATACCGATCTGTTCGCAGACGGTGGCGGCAACGCGGTCGTTGTCGCCGGTCAGGACCTTGACCGCCACACCCTTGGCCTCGAGCGTGGCGACGGCGCCCGCGGCACTCGCCTTGGGCGGATCGAGGAAGGCCAAAAAGCCCATCAACACCATGTCGCATTCGTCGGCGATGCCAAACTCGCCCACGCAGCGCGGATTGGTTTTCTGCGCCACGGCAATCACGCGCAGGCCCTCGGCATTGAGCCCGGCGACCTGCTGGCGAATCTGGGCGAGCTTATCTTCGGTGAGCGGCTGGGCGGCACCATCGACTTCGACAAAGGAGCAGATCTCGAGCATTTCCTCGGCAGCTCCTTTGGTAACCATCTGGGTTTTACCCTGGGCGTCGGCGACAACTACGCTCAGGCGACGGCGCGAGAAATCGAAGGGCACCTCGTCGACCTTGGTATAGCGGTCGCGCAGGCTCTGGCCCAGCATGGAGCCGGGTGCTGTGGCCGAGGGCGTCACGTCGGCGCGGTCGATGACGGCCAGGTCGATAAGGTTCTTGAGGCCGGTCTGGAAGAAGCTGTTCAAAAACGCATGGCGCAGTACGCGCACGTCCTCGTTGCCGTCGGTGTTGAGGTAGCGCTCGAGCACGATGCGGTCTTCGGTGAGGGTGCCGGTCTTGTCGCAGCACAGGACGTCCATCGCGCCGAGGTTTTGGATCGCCGGCAGTTCCTTGACGATAACCTGGCGACGGGCGAGGTCCTTGGCGCCCTGCGACAGGCTCGTGGTCACGATGACGGGAAGCATCTGCGGCGTGATGCCCACGGCCACGCTCGTGGCGAATAGCAGCGCGTCGATGACGTTGCCCTTGGTGGCGGCGTTGATGGCAAAGACGGCCGGCGCCATAACGAGCATGAGGCGTACGAGCAGCATGGAGACGCTCGAGACGCCGCGGTCAAACGCGCTCTTCTCGCCGTGCCCGTTGAGCATCTTGGCGATGCCGCCCAGGTAGGTGTCCGAGCCGGTGGCAACGACAAGCGCCATTGCAGTGCCGTTTTGCACGGAGGTGCCGGTAAAGACGATGTTCTTGCAGGCGGGGAGTGGCAGCGCGGAGCCGTTGGCACCCTCGACGACCGCGGCGGAAGCGGTCTTCTCGACGGCGTTGCTCTCGCCGGTGAGTGCGGACTCGATCGCAAACAGATCGCGCGCGGTGATGATACGGGCGTCGGCCGGCACCATATCGCCGGCAGAGAGGCGGATCACATCGCCGGGGACGAGCTCGTCGAAGGGGATCTCGAGGCGCTCGCCGTCGCGCAGAGCGCAGCAGGTGTTGGAGACCAGGTCCTTGAGGGCCTCGGCCGCATTGCCGCTGCGGGCTTCCTGGATAAACTTCATGCCGCCCGATACCAGCAGCATGATGCCGATGACGATGACCGTGGAGGGGTCGCGCTGCGGCTCGGGCACGGCGAGCACGTCGATATAGAGCGAGACCAGTGCGAGCGCGGCGAGGATGCCGGCGAAGGGATCGATGAATGCGTCGGCGATGCGGCGGGCGAGCGTCTTGGTCGGCGCCTCGATGGTGTTGGGGCCGACCGCGCTCAGGCGCTCGGCGGCGTGCTCGGCGGTGAGTCCGCCAGCCGTGGCGTCGAGCAGCACGAGGGCGTCCTCGGCGCTATGGGTGGCGGCGAATATGGTGTTCTTGGACAGGCCGGCGTGAGCGGCAGGGCGCGCCGTGCGGCGGCGCTTGGAGATAGCTTCGAGTACCGTGGCGGTTTTGAGCATCAGCATAGGGTCCTCCTTGTTGAAGGGAGTTAGCGTACGTGTCGTATGTGCTTCAAAAAACCTAGATGTCGCTCACGTCATGCTCGCGAGCTACCACAAAGGGGACGGGCACCTTTGTGGTGGTTTTGACGGTCGGCTGTTGGCGCTTATGCGTGTGCGGAATCCTCGCGGCGTGCCGAGGGCGACATGCAGGTTTTTCGACTATGACTGCCTTCCATGGCACACCTCCTTAAGGCCGGGCGCGATGCGCTTCAGGTATCACGTACCCGTTACAATCCGCCCGTATTCTTGATGAGGGGGTTTGTCGTGTCAACCCCTTTGTTTGGAAAACCATTGCCCCTGACAAAGCCTTTACAGAATGCCGAGGCCCCAAAGCGCGCCCGCAACGCGCCCTGCCTGCGCTAAACTGGAAGGCACGTACGCGATTACGAGAGGAGCCCGCATGGAGGCTTACAAGCAAGAGTTCATCAAGTTCATGGTTGAGTCCGACGTTCTTAAATTCGGCAGCTTTACGCTCAAGAGCGGCCGTCAGTCCCCGTTCTTTATGAACGCCGGCGCCTATGTGACGGGCTATCAGCTCAAGAAGCTGGGCGAGTATTACGCCCAGGCCATCCACGATAACTTTGGCGACGACTTTGACGTGCTGTTTGGACCGGCCTACAAGGGTATTCCGCTGGCCGTCGTGACCGCAATTGCCTACCACGAGCTGTACGGCAAGGAGGTCAAGTACTGCTGCGATCGCAAGGAGGCCAAGGACCACGGCGCCGACAAGGGCAACCTGCTGGGCTACGAGCCCCAGGACGGCGACCGCGTGGTCATGGTCGAGGACGTCACCACCAGCGGTAAGTCCATCGACGAGACCTATCCCAAGGTCAAGGCTGCTGCCGATGTCGAGATCAAGGGCCTCATCGTGTCCCTCAACCGCATGGAGGTCGGCAAGGGTGGCGTGACCACCGCGCAGAAGGAGATCGAGGCCAAGTACGGTTTCCCCGTCGCGAGCATCGTCTCCATGGCCGAGGTCGTCGAGACCCTCTACAACCACGAGATCGACGGCAAAGTCGTCATCGACGACGAGCTCAAGGCCGCTATCGACGCCTATTACGAGCAGTACGGAGCTCGTTAGTTACGGCGTTTTACCAAACGCCGTAACTGCTCGACGCTGCAAACCCGCCAGAGCGGCAATCTGCCTTTCAACTTCGGCGGCATGATCGAAAGATCAATGCCGCCTCGTTTCAAGGCACCTTGCTCGCTCTGGCGGGTTTTCGCTGTCGTTGCCAAAACATCGGCGTTGCCTTGGTAGTCATTGGGGACAGACATAAATGAGTAGTCATTGGGGCGTTCTTAAATGACTACTCAGGATGAGCGTCCAAAAATCCGCGCTCGTTCGATTGGCGCATGTCTACGCAGCGTAGGTTGTCGAGCCTGGCCTTCAAATGGATACTGACTGTCGAACCGGTTCACTCCATTTCTTCAATTTGATTGGACAGCCCATGAACCAGACACGGCAAACCAATGCCTCCCATACTTTTTTGGCAGCGCATGCCATCAAGCAGCTGCGCGAAGAGCGCGGCCTCACCCAGCGCGCCCTGGCGGAAAGCCTTGGCGTGACCGATAAAGCCGTCAGCAAGTGGGAATCCGGCCGCGGCCTTCCCGACATTTCCCTCGTTGAGCCTTTGGCCCAGAGACTCGGCATAAGCGTGGCCGAGCTTTTGGCTGGTGACATTCGGGCCAACGCCAACCGTGCAGGCAATATGCTCAAAGGCGTCTTTTACGTTTGCCCTATCTGCGGAAACGTTGTGCACGCGCTCGGAGAAGGCAGCTTTAGCTGCTGTGGCTCCACGATGTTTCCCCAGGAGGCCGAAGAGCCGGACGCGGACCACGCCTTTTCCATCGAGCGCATCGAGGACGATTGGTACGTCACGCTCGATCATCCCATGACCAAGGATCACTACATTAGCTTTGTGGCATATGCGACTATGGACGGCATCTGCTTTAAGAAGCTCTATCCAGAGCAATCGGTGCAGCCGCGCTTCCATATTACCGGGCGCGGCAGGATATATCCTTACTGCAACCAACACGGACTCTTTACGTCGCTGACGCCTCGCAAATAACGGCTGTCTATCCGCCCTCCTCATGCGTTCCCAAGGGACCCAAAATGAGCGTGGATAATCTCCCGGTTTTGGCCTGTGTGCGGGCTCAAAGTGGGAGATTATCCACGCTCGTTATCTGAGTGTCCAAAAATCCACGCTCGTCGCTACTTGAGTCCGGGCAGGCGGGTGTAGGGGAACGAGCGCTCTAAGAACTCGGAGCAGCGGGCGTAATCTTTGGCAAAGTAGCTGCTATAGAGCGAATCGAGTACGTATTGCACGGCGATATGGCTGGCGAACTGCGTGATGCGGTGCGTCATGCTCTCGTGGTCGCTTACCGTGAGATAGGCGGCAAAGCCGGGGTGAATGCGGGCACAGTGCGGCGTGCCGATGACGATGACCGGGACATGTCGACTGCTAAGGATCGGCAAGATCTCCTTGAGGTTGGGGGCAAGGCCGCTGTAGGAGATGACGATTGCCACATGGTCGGGACCCGAGGCGAGCGCCGTGCGCACCTGCGCCTCGACGCTGTCGTGGCACGTCGCGCTTTTGCCGGCGGAAAGCAGGCGATCGCGGAACATTCCCGCTGGATACAGGTTATGCGAGCCCGTGTAGATGTCCACGGTGCCGGCGCGCATGATGAGCTTGGCGGCGTGGTCGAGCTGTGCAGGGTCGAGCAGCTCCTGCGTTTCGGCCAAGGTGGTCTGGTAGAGCCCCTCCATGCGCTCCATCACCTGCGCAGGGGTGGAGGTGGCATCGAAGGGAAAGTTGATGTCCACGTCGCGCCGGTTGCCCGCCTCGGTCGCCTGGCGGATGAGCTCGACCTTGAGGTCTTTGAATCCCTTGAGGCCGAGCTTTTTGCAAAAGCGGTGCACGCTCGCGACCGAAACGTTGGCGCACGCGGCAAATTCCTTAATGGAAAGCCCGCGCACATCCTCGCCCATGGCGAGGGCCGTTCGCCCAAGTTGTTGCTCGGTGGGGGTGAGGCTTTTGCCCTGCGTGATCTTTCGCCTGATATCCATATGGCTCCTATGCGTTTGCGTCGCGATAAACCAATCATAGCGATAAATAAAACGTTCGGCTTGGCTGGGAGTTTTGGTCCGCCGGTCTATGAACGACGGACCGCTCGACGCTGCGCGGGCTCAACATAGGGCGTGCCCTGCCCGAGTTGTTTGCGCTCGGGCTGCTATCCGAGCACGCGTACGGCCCCAAGAGGCCGCTGGGATCGGAGGGCTCGGTCATGCCGAACATGTCGGGGACGGCGTGGTCGAGGGTGTTGATGATATCGATCGTAAGCGCGTGCTCGCCGGCTAAAAGTGCGGCGGCCTCAAAGCGGTAAGGCGGACAGATGCGGGTGCCGAGGGATTTGCCGTCGAGGGTGACGGTTGCGGTCTCAAAGACCTCGCCAAGGTCGATGACGGTGCGGGTGGCCGCTTCGCCCAGGACAAAGGAGGCCCGGTAGCGGAATGTGCCGGCCTTGCCGGGGAACTCGGCCGAGGAAAGGTCGTGCAGGTCTGCAAGCTCAACAGACTCGCCAAAGGCATCGGTGCCAGGGGCAGAGAAGGCAACCGCCCAGGGCCCGTCGACGCATGTGGCTTCGTCTTCGGCGGTTGCCACAGCAACGGAACCTGTAGCCCCAAGGACCACGATGCAGCTCTCGTAGGGAGCCAGCTCGAGCATGCCGTCAAAGGCGGCGGGCTCGGTGCCGTTGAGCAGGTCGAGGCGCGCGCCTGCAACGGGTGTGCCGTCGGCAAGCGCAATCTGAGTGGAGATACCCTGCTTGGGATGTTCGTTGACGAGCATCAGATAGCTCTCGCCCGTCCGCTCGTAGCGCAGTGCGCGCAGCCGGGGCTGGGTCTCGGCACAAACCACGGTCTGCATGCCGGCGCCGGCAAGTGCGTCTGCGAGCTCGGAGGTCGCCAGGAGCTTGATGTCGGCGACCGCGGCTGCATCCAGGGAGGCAAAGCCCTCGCGGCCTGCAGTGTCACCGTCGTAGCGCTTGCTCGGCAACTCATCCAGCGCGTACACGGCAACACCTGCGGCTGCGGCGCGCGCGGCAAAGTCGAGCACGGCTCCGCCGACAAACTCGGCTCCGGGCATCACCAGGCAGCGGTATGCCTGGCCGTTCACGCTAAAGCCGCTACCGTCTGCGGTAATTTCAACGGCATAGCGCCCTGCGTCCTCAAATGCCTCTGCCGGCACGATGTCAAAGTCGACCTGCGCGCGCATAAGCTCGGAGGCGGCATGCTGCATAAAGTTCGCCTCGCCTGCCCACTCGGCGTCCGCATGGTAGAGAAGCGCCACCGGGGTCGTTGCGCGCCCGCCGCTCAGCAGGCTCGCCGTACGGTTCATGTAGCTCATGAGCTGCCCAAAGTGTGCAAACTGGGGGTTTTGGCCATGCGCATAGAAATGCGGCGGGCAGTCCCAGTCGGGGAAGGCGGCCATGCTAAAGGCATGCGGCACAAACCAATTGACGCCGCGCACCAAAAAATGATCGGCGATCCACTTCATCTCGCGTAGGCCTTCGTGCCATCCAAATGCGCCAAAGACCTCGGCCATGCAGCGCCCCTGCTTTTTGGGGTCGAGGTGTGCTGCCGAGGAGCCCAGCTTGGGCAGCACGTAGTTATAGAACTCGAGGTCCCACACGCCGCGTCCGTAGCTGTGAAGGCCGCGGTCCATGCCGGGTACCAGCTGGTTGATCACGATGTCGACGCCCGCCATGTCCTGACCGCCCACGGCGCGGAAGTAGTGCCCGGCGCCCACGCCCAGGCGCGCGTGGCAGTCCTTGTCCTCGATAACGTGGCCGATGTACTGCACGCCGCGCGCGCGGCACCAGTCGCCGAGCTGGTCGCAGAAACACTCCTTATAGAGGGTGCTTGCGATGTCCATATAGACGTGGCGTACGTGCGCGCCGGCCGGCTCGCGGTCCCACAGGTGCGGGAGCTCGGCCAGGTAGCGCTCGCCCAGTGCCGCGCGTAGGCGACGCTCAAGCTCGGCCGACCAGGGTAGGGGCGCGGTGGCCTTGCCGATGAGCGTGTCCGAGATGCCATCGGGGCCCGTGGTGCCCTTCTCGTTGGCAAATCCGGGCTCATCGGAGAAAAAGCCCAGGATCGTCTTGCCAAACTCATCGCCCAGATGCTCAAAATGCGGCTCGTAGACAGCATCGATGAGCTGCGCCACCGAGGCGCGGTCGACCATATTGATGTAGTCCTCGTTGTAGGAGGTCTTGCCGCTCGTGAATATCACGCATGCCTGCGTGAGGCCCGCGGGTGCATCGAAGACCAGGCGGCTGGGGTTGCCGTCTGCATCGTCGAATACTCGGTAAGCGACGTCGACGGGGCTGCCGTCCTGCATAAATGTCACGCCGTAGAAGCGCTCCGTTTTGTCGAGCATGTTGGCGAGCGCGATGCTCGCGGCGGACGTGGGGCCCACGATGTCGAACGTGCGGTGCGTGAGCACGATCTTGCGGAGCTCGGGCACGGCTTCCTTGGCGGCGCCGTTGGCAAAGCCCGTGGGGAAGTGCGCGTCGTCCAAGATCCAGAGCTTAAGGCCCAGCTGCTTGCACTCGTCAATGACAAAGCGCAAGTCGCGCCACCAGCCCTCGCCGCAAAAATCGGGGTGTGGGCGGCTTTCGAGACAGACCTCGTGGATGTCGGCGCCGGCGATCTTTTCCAGATACTCGGCAATGGTCTTATGGCTCTCGCCCTTCATCCACAAAAACGGAAGCACGTGGTTGTCGTATGTGCCCTCGAGCACCTGCTGATAGTACGCGGTCATGGATCCTCCTTGGCTCGATCGATCTGCTGCATAGCACAGATTATGGACGCGTCGGCGCGTTCTGCTAATATCTGAATCACGACGAACTATGACCAAATCAACGATTGGCAAGCCATGGAGATCGACGAGCTCGAGCGTAGGCTCAGCGAACTGAGCGCCAGTGAGATCACTTATAAAGACGGCATGGCATTTGATTGGTCGATTATGACCGAGCATGTCGAAATCGACGGATGTCCAGTGCGCAAGATTGGGCAGCCAGGGTTTGCCTATGCCCAGCCCGGCATGCCGCGTGGCCTGACGATAAGGAAAAACTCGCGCTTTAATGCAGTTCCCGAGCACGTGCATGATTACGTGGAGCTGAGCTATGTGTATCGCGGACGCTGCCCGCAGACGGTGGCGGGGGAGAGGCTCGAGCTGGGCCGCAACGAGGTGCTTTTGCTCGACGCCCTCTGCCCGCATGCCGTGGCGGCGCTTGGTGAGGACGACATCATGCTAAGCATGACCGTTTCACGCTCTTTTTTGCGCCGGAGTCTCGAGTCGAGCCTCTCGCGCGAGAGCGTGGTCTCGCGGTTTTTGTTCAACGCGCTCAACAGCGAGACGGACCATCGGGGCCATGTCCGTTTTCATTGCGGCGAGAGCCGTCGGATTCGGCGCTACATGCAGGAGATGCTCTGCGAGCTGTACGACCCGAGCCCCAACGGTCCCGAGATCGTCTTGCGTCTGTTTCAGCTGTTTTTGGCCGAGCTCATGGATTGCTACGAGCGCGAGCTGGTGCGCGGCGTGGCGGACGGCGCGGCGGGGCCCACTGCCCTGGTGACGGGAATGCTTGGCTATATCGATCGCGAATTCGCTGCATGCTCCCTCGAGGGGATGGCGGCGGAGTTTGGCTTGAGCCCTAATTATGCGACGGCGCTCCTCAAGCGGCATGTGGGCAAGACCTTTAGGCAGCTTGTGCAGGAGCGACGCCTGGTACGTGCGGCCGAGCTTCTGCGCGGCGGCGCCACGGCCGGGGCGGCTGCGCATGCGGTGGGCTATGAAAACATGAGCTTCTTCTACCGTAAGTTTCACGACAAGTATGGCTGCACCCCCGCGGCATACCGCCGGTAAGCGCGGGGCGGATCGTCTTCGCTCCTTCGGTGTCAAAAAGTTTCAGCTGCAGCGCTGTTGCAGCGCGCGTCTGCGAAAAGAAGTGTCGGGTTTGGCACCCCTGCCCCTGTCTGTCGCGTGCGTGGGCGATACTCGGCCTATCGACCCGCAATGCAAAGGAGATGCTCATGGCAAACATCAAGTTCCCCGAGGGTTTCTATTGGGGCGGCGCCACGGCCGCCAATCAGTTTGAGGGCGCTTGGAACGTTGACGGCCGCGGTCCGTCGGTCGACGACCACTTCTTGGGTGGCAGCTACAAGGAGCCGCGCCAGATTACGATCGACATCGACCCTAACCGCTTCTACCCCAACCATGACGGCATCGATTTCTACCATCACTACGAGGAGGACATCGCGCTGTTCGCCGAGATGGGCTTCAACATGTTCCGCATGTCCATCTCTTGGAGCCGCATCTTCCCCAACGGCGACGACGCCGAGCCCAACGAGGCCGGCCTCGCCTTTTACGACCGCGTCTTCGACTGCCTGCGCGCTCACAATATCGAGCCGCTCGTGACCCTGTCGCACTACGAGATGCCTTATCACCTGGTCGAGAAATACAACGGCTGGGCGAGCCGCGAGCTCATCGGCTTCTTTGAGAAGTACTGCCAGACCGTCTTCGACCGCTATCAGGACAAGGTCAAGTTCTGGCTCACCTTCAACGAGATCAACTGCGGCACTCAGGACATGGGCAACCTCTTTGAGACCAGCATGATTCAGGGCTTTGAGGGCCCGGCTTCGGCGGTCCATGCTACGCCGCAGGCTCGTATGCAGGCGCTGCATCACCAGTTTGTCGCCAGCGGCCGCGTCGTGCGCTATGCCCACGAGCATTACCCGCAGTTTAAGATGGGCAACATGGACTGCTTCATCCTTTCCTATGCCGCCACGTGCGATCCGGCCGACGTGTTCGCCGCGCAGCAGGAGATGAATACCATGAACTGGTACTGCTCCGACGTGCAGGTGCGCGGCAAGTATCCGTTCTATGCCAAGCGCTTCTGGGCCGAGAACGATGTCGAGCTTGTGATGGAGGACGGCGACCTGCAGGATATCGCCGACGGCAAGGTCGATTTCTACACCTTTAGCTACTACATGTCCGGCACCGTGGGCACCCACAAGGATCACGAGATGACCGAGGGCAACATGACCTTTGGCGGCAAGAATCCCTATCTGGAGTCCACCGACTGGGGCTGGCAGATCGATCCGCTGGGTCTGCGCATCGCCCTCAACGAGATTTACGCCCGCTACGAGATTCCGCTGATGGTGGTCGAGAATGGCATGGGCGCCTACGATGAGGTCGAGGAGGACGGCTCCATCCACGACCCGTATCGTATCGCCTACTTGCAGAGCCACGTCAAGGCCATGGGCGAGGCCATTGCCGACGGCGTCGACCTGATCGCCTACACCTGGTGGGGCCCCATCGACCTGGTTTCCGCCGGCACCGGCGAGATGCGCAAGCGCTACGGCTTTATCCACGTCGATAAGTACGATGACGGCACCGGTACCTACGAGCGCCGCCGCAAGGACAGCTTCTACGCCTACCAGAAGATCATCAAGTCCAACGGTGCCGAGGGCCTGGATTAATCGACAATATGAGTGCCACCGGGGAAAAGCGTTGGGATGGGCTCGCGATTCGAGTCCCCACCTTAGCATTTGAACCATTTGGCACTATAATCACCATAGGCATGCGCACAACGTTGCGCTTAATCAAGAGGAGAAAACGTATGGGTCTGTTTGACATGTTCAAGAAGAAGGCTGAGCCCGCGACTGCCGCTGCTCCGTCCTCCATCTCTGCTTCTGCCGGCGCCGACGTGCTGTGCTCGCCCGTCAAGGGCAAGGTCATCAAGATGGCCGACGTGCCCGATCCCGTCTTTGGCGGCGAGGTCCTGGGCAAGGGCTGCGCCGTGTGGCCCGAGGGCGATCTGGTCTACGCTCCCTGCGACGGCAAGGTGACCGTCACCATGGGCCACGCCGTGGGTCTGCAGTCCGATAGCGGCATCGAGGTTCTGGTGCATGTTGGCGTCGATACCGTCAACATGAACGGCGATGGCTTCGAGGGCTTCGTCAAGGCCGACGACGTCGTAAAGGCTGGCCAGCCCATGCTCAAGATCGACCGCGCCAAGATCGCCGCTGCCGGCTACAAGGACTGCGTCGTCGTTGCTGTGTCCAACACCGCCGAGTTTGCCGATGTCGAACTCGCCGTCGAGGCCGACTCCGCTGTCGCCGCCGGTGACGCCATCGTTAAGGTCGTCCGCAAGTAAACTGCGGCATCCAAAGGATGTGCAAGGGTGGTCGGGTTTTCCGGCCACCTTTTTTATTTTTCAAGACTTTAGTCTGCTGGCCGCGCAGCGGCCA
>NZ_QROZ01000006.1:0-96493 GCF_003475205.1 Collinsella sp. AF36-3AT
TGCAGACCTTTCGTCATGGCCTCCTACCTTTCTTTCGGGCCTTTCGGCCGAATCTATCAGCGCCCTTCCGTAACGGGCACTGCTTGCTGACAGCTCTAGTTATATCCAAATTCCACCCGCAATTCCACCTCGCCCCCGAACGGTCAACAAAGTGCGATGAACGGTATATCGCATGTGATTCCCCCATGACGCACTTCGGCGCTCTAAAGTACCTTTTCAAAGGTAAACGCTCTTTTTCCTATAAATTATCCCCCATCGCATCTATAAATCCATGATTCAGAATTGCATAGGTAAAACGGTTTTATGTATATAAATGAAGCTAGCCCACGTTTTGGACCGAATTCGATGATATTCAGCTTGCCATCATTCTTATTCACGCATCCTTATCAGTTGAGTGAGAATATTGAACGCTAGCAATAGTGTCGCGAGCGTTAGTTCTATGGCCGGGCATCGTAAGAAGTAGGTAAAGATACCGTTCGCGCGATACGTCCGTGCCAGCGGGCGACTAAATTGAGACAATAGTAAGTAGAGTTGGGCTATCGTCCCCTGCGGGGACTGAACGGACAGATGCATATGCCGAGCAAAATCGAAAAAAAGCAAGCCGCTGCAAAGCTGCGTAAGCCGCCGCGTGATTTTTCGTATACGCAAAACCGAGAGCTTAGCTGGCTGCGCTTTGACAACCGCGTACTTGACGAGGCATTCGACGAGACCGTTCCGCTGTTTGAGCGCCTCAAGTTCGTGTCAATCTTCGAGTCCAACCTCGACGAGTTTCTCATGGTGCGCGTGGGCGGCCTGTCCGACCTGGCAGAACTCAAAAAACAGCCCGTGGACAACAAGAGTAATATGACCGCCTCTGAACAGGTCGATGCCGTCATGGCCGAGATGCCCGGGCTCCTTACCCGCTGGGAGACCATCTTCAAGAGCATCGAAGGCAAGCTCGACGCCCTGGGCGTTCACCGCGCTCGCATCGACTCGCTTACGCCCGAGGAACGCACCTTTGTCACCCGCTACTTCCAGGCCTACGTGTCGCCGGTCATCTCGCCGTTGGTCATTGACCCGCGCCACCCCTTCCCCAACCTGCGCAATGGCGCGCTCTATCTGGCCTGTGGTCTGGACGGCGCCACCGACGAGGAGAGCCTGCTGGGCCTTATCGAGATTCCCGCCTCGATGAACCGCGTGGTCGAGATCCCCTCGCCCACCGGCACCTACTCCTACATCTTGCTCGAGGACGTCATCCTCGCCTGCCTGGATAGCTGCTTTGGCTCCTATAAGCCGCTGGATCGCGCGCTGATCCGCGTCACTCGCAATGCCGATATCGACCCGGACGGCGAGGGCGTCGAAGAGGAAGAGGACTACCGCCAGCACATGAAGCGTATCCTTAAGAAGCGCCTGCGTCTGCAACCGGTAGTGCTTGCCGTCTCCGGGTCGCTCGAGAAGGCGACGCTCAAGACCATCCGCAAGGCGCTCGAGCTTTCGCGCCGCTCTGTCTTTACCTGCGATATCCCACTCGACCTGGGCTACGTCTTCGGCATTGAGGGCAAGATTCCCGAGCACCTGCGTAACGAGCTGCTCTTTACGCCGTTTAGGCCGCAGTCCAACCCCAACATCGACATGACCCGCTCCATCCGCGAACAGGTGTTGCAGCACGACAAGCTACTCTTTTATCCCTATGAGGCCATGAACCCGTTCTTGGACCTGGTGCACGAGGCCGCCTATGACCCCGAGTGCATCTCGTTGCGCATCACGCTCTACCGCGTGGCCAAGCAGAGCCGTCTGTGCGAGTCGCTGATCGATGCCGCCGAGAACGGCAAAGAGGTCACGGTGCTCATGGAGCTCCGTGCCCGCTTTGACGAGCAGAACAACATCGAGTGGGCCGAGCGCCTGGAAGAGGCCGGCTGCACCGTCATCTACGGCTCCGAGGGCTTTAAGTGCCACTCCAAGATCTGCCAGCTCACCTATCGCGAGGGCATGGCGCTAACGCGCCTGACGCTGCTGGGCACCGGCAACTTTAACGAGAAGACGGCCAAACTCTACAGCGACTTTATGCTCATGACCGCCCACCCCGGCATCGGCGAGGACGCCAACCTGTTCTTCCGCAACCTGTCGCTGGGCAACCTGCGCGGCGACTACCGCTTCCTGGGTGTGGCACCCGTCGGACTGAAACCGCTCATCATGCGCGGGCTTGACCGCGAGATCCAGCGCGCCCTTGCCGGCGAGCTCGCCCGCGTGTTCTTTAAGCTCAACTCGCTGACCGACCGCGAGGTTATCGACAAGATCGCCGAGGCATCGTGTGCCGGCGTGCGCGTAGACATGATCATCCGCGGTATCTCGTGCCTCAAGCCCGGTGTTCCGGGCAAGACCGAGAACGTGTATGTCCGCTCCATCGTCGGACGCTTTTTGGAGCATGCACGCGTTTACGCCTTTGGCGTGGACTCGGACATGATCTATCTGAGCTCGGCCGACATGATGACGCGCAACACCGAGCACCGCGTGGAGATTGCCTTCCCCGTGCTCGACCCCACCTGCCGCGCCCTGGTGCACGAGTACATGGGCATGCAGCTGCGCGACAACGTGAAGGCCCGCAGCCTCACGAGCGACGGCACCTGGGTCCCCGTGGAGCGTGCAGAGGGTGAGAAACCCTTCAACTCGCAGGAAGCCCTGCTGGAGCGTGCCTATCGCAACGCCGAGGCCGCGCCCGAGCCCGTCATTGAGGCAAAACCCGCCCCCGAGCCCGAGCCGCAGCCGGTAGCACCCAAGGTCCAGAAGGTCCAGGCAACCGTCATTGAACCCGACCTGGAATCCGAACCCGAGCCTGCGCCCCAGCCCCAGCCTCAGCCGCAGACCGCTAAGCCCGCGCCCCATGCAAGCGCCCGCCGCGAGAAACCCGCCGGCAAGACCAAGGCCATCGAGCGCCATCGCCCCGGCCGCGTGCGTATGGGTCTGGGCCTGATCGGCTTAGGCCTTAAGACGCTCATTACCGGCAAGACGAAATAGACGTTTGTAGAAGCGCCCCGCATTTGAGGAAAGCCTCGGATGCGGGGCGCTTTTCCCTGCTACCATGGTGCGAATAACAACGCGAATGACAGGCAGGAATATGAAGCTCACCATAGAATCGATGACGTATGGCGCCGATAGTCTGGCGCACGCCGACAACGGCAAGGCCGTATTTGTGCAGGGCGCCGTGGCGGGCGATACCGTCGAGGCCGAAATCGTGCAGGACGGCAAATCGTTTATGCGCGCCCGCACCACCGAGATTCTGGAGCCAAGCCCCGATCGAATTCAGCCTCCCTGCCCCTTCGTGGGCGTCTGCGGTGGCTGCTCGTGGGGCAATCTCTCGCGCACCGCTCAGCTTGCCGCCAAGGAGCAAAACCTGCGCTCCACGCTCGAGCGCATCGGCAAGTTCACCCCTGAGCAAGTCGACGAGCTGGTGCAGCCCATCCGCCACACCAAGGACGATTGGGGCTACCGCAATAAAATTGAGCTCGAACCGACCGTCGTTAACGGCCGCGTTCGTCTTGGCATGCACGGCGTCGATCCCAGCAAGATCGTGACCGTCGATTCGTGCCCGCTGTTCGATAAGCGTTTTCCCAAGGCGCTCAAATCGGTCGTCGGCGCGCTTAACTATCTGAGCGGCAGCCACGACCTGGGCTTGGAGCGCGTGGGCATTCGCGCCTCGCGTCGCAC
The DNA here is from genome assembly GCF_003475205.1 of Collinsella sp. AF36-3AT. Lineage (NCBI taxonomy): Bacteria > Bacillati > Actinomycetota > Coriobacteriia > Coriobacteriales > Coriobacteriaceae > Collinsella > Collinsella sp. AF36-3AT. The sequence continues at coordinate 3,685 of NZ_QROZ01000006.1, forward strand.
CAAAGCGCTCGAGGTCGCGCTCTGGACGCCCACGGGGTCGTTTCCGCGCTCGCAAGTCTCGCGCGTGCTGGCAGACGCCGCACACCCCACGAGCATAGTGCGCGTTATGAGCAAGGGTGAAAAGAAGGCCCGCCGCGTCTCCAAGGTTGAGATGCTCGCCGGCGAGGGCTCCTGGACCGAGAACATCGCCGACGGTCAGATGCGCTTGTCTGCCCCGTCTTTTTTCCAGGTCAACACCAAGGGTGCCGAGATTTTGATCGAGCTTGTCATGGAAGCGCTCGACCCGCAGGAAGACGAGCTTGCCGTGGACCTGTACTGCGGTGCCGGCACCTTTACCCTGCCGCTCGCCCGCCGCTGCGATTTTGTCGCCGCCGTCGAAGCCTATGGCCCGGCCGTGCGCGATCTACGCCGTAACCTGGAGATTAACAAAATCGATAACGTCGACGTCATCGGCGGCGACGCGGTGCGCGAGTTCCCCGATCAGGACGCCGATGTCCTGGTAGTCGATCCGCCGCGCGCGGGCTTGGCGCCCGAGGCCATCGACCTCATCGCGAGCACGAGTGCCCGCGATGTCGCCTACGTGAGCTGCGACCCGGCGACTCTAGCCCGCGACCTCAAGCGCTTTGTCGAGGAGGGCACCTTCTCCCCCGTCAAGATCACGCCGGTCGACCTATTCCCGCAAACCTTCCACTGCGAAACCGTCGTCCACCTCAAGCGTAACTAGACCGTTTGCCCAAGACCACGCCCGATGATTTTTCTGGGACGGGGATAAAAAAATTTGTTCTGAATGATTATTTAATCCCCGTCCCGAAATTGAACCGCCCCCTCATTTCTTGGACATTAGAAATGAGGGGGCTTCTTTATGGACGGGAAAGTCGGACACGACGCCACGCTGAGGACTCTTGCAGCAGAGTTTTGCGACAGGGGATACGGGCGCACCGAAGGCCGAAGGGCGCCCGGACCCGGCCGGGGCCGGCGGCGCGCGAGGGCGAGCTCTTGCGACGGAGCTGCTGCCCGGGCGCCTGAAGGACGAGTTCTACAGGAACCGGACGTGGCGGAGCTTCGAGGAGTTCAAGCGGGACCTCCACGCCTACACCGTTCACTGGAACAAGAGGAGGCAGGTTAAGCAAAAGGGACTGACCCCGGAGGAGTTCCGGAATCAGTCCCCATGTGCGGCATAGGCCGCTAATTGACCCGTCTAAGTTTCGGGGCGCAGTTCATTTCAGCGCCGCCCGAGAAAGCTAAACGCCTTCTGACAGGTTGTCCCGGGCCGAGGGCGGCCACCTTGATCGCCCTCGGCCCTCACCCACCTCAACTGCTCCTCAATTACATAGAGCTGATTGAGGAGGGCGCAAGCTAGTGGGCGCCTTCCTCCTCGTCGTTGGGTCGGTAGGTGATGAACTCGATAACAAAGGCCAGGACGGCGGAGATGAGCGAGGCGATGATCGCGAAGATCATGTGGGAGATCCCGGCGCCACCAGGGGTCCCGTCGATGAAGTTGAGCAGGTTGAAGACGCCGAGGCCGCCCGAGATGTACATGAGAGCGCCAGTCATTCCCACGATAGCGCCGCCCACGGCGGAGCTCAGGCATGCCACGACGAACGCGCGCTTGTTGGGGAGGGCGATGCCGTAGATGCCCGGCTCGGTGACGCCGAAGAAGAAGGCGGAGATCATCGCGGGAAGGGCGATGCCGCGGAAGCGCTCGTCCTTGTTTCTGAGGTACATGGCAAAGATGACCGCTCCGAGTGCGAACCCGTGGCCGATGGTGGCGGCGAGCACGCTATCGTGGCCGAGGGTGTTCAGGTTCATGATGGAGATGGGGATGAGGCTCCAGTGGAAGCCGAAGATGACGAGGCACATCCACAGTCCGCCGACTAGGGCGCTGCCCAGGACGGAACCAACCACGGGGAGCTGGAAGATGAACGAGAACGCCGCGCTCAGCAGGTTGGTGATGAGGGTGGCCACCGGGCCGATGATGAGGTAGCCCAAGACGATGGAGACCGTCATCGTGGCGAGCGGGACAAGGAACATCTTGAGCGCAGCCGGCATCCAGCTCTTGAGCCAGCGCTCAAGGATAGAGCCGAACCACACCATGAGAAGGACGGGGATCACCGAGCTCACGTAGCCGGACACGGGCATGATGATGGGGAGCCCGAGGGCGGTGGCGTACCACGAGAACGTGCCGGCCACGCCGAGGTCGATGCTGCCGAGCGCCTCGCCCGAGGTCAGGGCGACCATCGTCGGGTAGAGGAGCGCCACGCCGATTGCCACGCCGGTGAACTCGTTCATGCGGAACTTGCGCGCGGCACTGAACGCCAGGGCGACGGGAAGGAAGTAGAAGAAGCCGTCAGCCACGGTGTAGAGCAGCGTGTAGAGGCCGTCGTTTGCAAAGGCCGGGACGAAGTAGGTGATGAGGGCAAGCAGTCCCTTCATGATGCCTGCGGCGGCAAGCGGTCCCAGGATGGGCTGGAAGATGCCAGAGATGAGGTCGATGATGACGGAGGCAACGGTCTTATCGCCCTGGGGCTCGTCGTCGGCGCTTGCGCCGCCCGAGAAGTTGCCGGCCTCCAGGACCGCGTCGTAGACGTCCTCGACGATGTTGCCCACGACCACCTGGTACTGGCCGTTGGCCTGGATGACCTGGATGACGCCCTTGAGGGCCTCGATCTTGGCCGTGTTGGCGCGGGACTCGTCCTTGAGTTTGAAGCGCACGCGCGTGATGCAGTGCGCGACGCTGGCGACGTTCTCGGCGCCGCCTACGTTCTCGAGTATGGATCTGGCCAGGTCGTCGTATTTTTCTGCCATTATTTTCTCCTTAGTGATATTGCCCGGGTGGTTAGCCCAGGTCGCCTCCGTTGGTGGCGATGGCCTGTTGATACCAGTAGAAGCTCTTCTTGCGCCTGCGCTCGAGCGTGCCGTTGCCCAGGTTGTCGCGGTCCACGTAGATGAAGCCGTAGCGCTTCTCCATCTCGCCGGAGCCCGCGCTCACGAGGTCGATCGGCCCCCAGGTGGTGTAGCCGAGCATCTCGACGCCGTCCTGCTCGATAGCGTCGCGCATGGCCTCGATGTGCTCGCGCAGGTAGGCGATGCGGTAGTCATCCTCGATCGTGCCGTCGGGAAGCACCTCGTCATAGGCGCCGAGGCCGTTCTCCACCACAAAGAGCGGCTTCTGGTAGCGGTCCCAGAGGTCGTTGATCGTGATGCGGAACCCCAGCGGGTCGATGACCCAGCCCCAGTCGCTCGTGCGCACGTAGGGGTTCTCCACGCCGGCGAAGGCGTTGCCCTCGGCGACGCCGCCCACGGAATCGGGGTCGCCCGCGGTACAGCGCGAGGAGTAGTAGCTAAACGAGATGAAGTCGACGGTGTTCTCCGCAAGGATGCGCTCGTCCTCGGCGGTCATGCCCACGTCGATGCCCTCGCGCTCGAGCATCTTGAGCGCGTAGCCGGGGTAGTGCCCGCGTGCCTGCACGTCCACGAAGAAGAGGTCCTCCTGGTTCTTGACCTGCGCTGCACGGACGTCCTCGGGACGACAGGAGTAGGGGTAGTAGCTTCCCGCGGCGAGCATGCAGCCAACCTTGTTCTCCGGGTCGACCTCGTGGGCGATCTTGGTGGCCCAGGCGCTCGCCACGAGCTCGTTGTGCGCGGCGCGGTACTCGGCCTCGCGGGCATTCTCCCCGGGCTCGAGGACGATGCCGGCGCCCATGAAGGGACGGTGCAAGATCATGTTCATCTCGTTGAACGTGATCCACCAATGCACGAGGCCGCGGTAGCGGTTGAAGAGCACCTTCACGAGCCGCTTGTAGAGCTCGATGAGGGCGCGGTTTCGCCAGGCGCCGTACTTCTTGACGAGGTGGATGGGGCAGTCGAAGTGCGTGATGGTCACGAGGGGCTCGATCCTGTGCTCGCGGCAGCAGCGGAACACGTCCTCGTAGAAGGCGAGCCCGGCCTCGTTGGGCTCCTCCTCGTCGCCATTGGGGAAGATGCGGCTCCAGGCGATGGAGAGGCGAAAGACCTTAAAGCCCATCTCCGCGAAGAGGGCTATGTCCTCGCGGTAGTGGTGGTAGAAGTCGATGCCCGTCTGGGCCGGGTAGTAGTACCCGGGCTCGAAGTCGAGCATGCGCCTCAGGCCGCGGCTTACGTCGTTGCGCTCCGGCCCGTGTGGGATGACGTCGACGTTGGCAAGGCCGCGGCCGCCCTCGTCATAACCTCCCTCGCATTGGTTGGCGGCGGTGGCTCCTCCCCAAAGGAACCCTTTTGGAAATGGCATGGTGCCTCCTTCTCTCTGGCGCCCCCATCTCTGCGGGGGACGCTTTATAACGTCCTTGCGGCCTCGCGCGCCTGGCCCGTGGCCCTTTCCCTGATGCGCGCGGGCCGCCTGTGAAGGGGTGACTAGCTGACGGCTTGTCCTGCGGCGGCGCGACGTGCCTCCCGGCCTCCAAGCAGGGAGGGGACCTGTGCCAGGCACACGCCGGCGAGGATGATGGCGACGCCCAGCCACTCGACGACGCCGAGCGGCTCGCCGAGGACGATCATGGCGATGAGCAGGCCGGCGGGGAGTTCCGCGGCGGCCATGACGGTGGACAGGCCCGCGGGCAGGTGCGGAGAGCCCATGCCGAAGAGCAGGACCGGGCAGAGCATGCCAAAGAAGCCGGCGATGACGGCAAAGGGCAGGATGCCCTGGGCGAGGACGCCCGAGACGACGTAGTCCGGACACACCGTGAGCGACATGACCACGGAGCCCGCGCATACGATGACGCCACGCTGCTCGGACGAGCAGGGGGCCTCGACCTTGCCGGAGAGGGTGACAAAGAGGGAGCAGGACACGGCCGCCCCCAGCGCGCAGAGCAGGGCCACGGGGTCGTACCCGGTGATGCCGGTCTTGTAGACGCCGCTGGCGAACACCGTTCCGAAGACGATGACCAGGGCGGAGGCCACTTGGAGGAGCCTCGGCGGCCGGCGCGTCATGACGGTCTGCCACACGAGCCCCAGCCACGTGAACTGGAAGAGGAGCGTGAGTGCCACCGGGGCGGGCAGCACGCTCATGGCGTAGCAGTAGAGGATTGAGGTGAGGCAGGTGAGGGCTCCCAGGCCCATGAGCTTGAGGGCGAGCTTCCAGCCCACGCGCTGCCAGCGGTGCCCGAGTGCGTGCCCTGCGAGCGTGGCGAGGGCGAAGAAGAGGCAGCCGAACCACGCCTGGCTCGCCACCACCTGCGCTGAGGTGAAGCCCGCGGCGTAGGCGAGCTTGTAGGTCGTGGCCATCGCGCCGTAGCAGGCGCCGCCCGCAAAGACCTGGAGCGCCGCCTTGACCTGCCCCGCGCCCGCGGCTCCCGCCTCGGCGGTCTGTTGCTTGATTGTGTTTGTTTCTGCCATTAGGCTCCCTTCCGTCTGCTGTCTTGCAGATGCACGTCTCGTGCGTCTGTTCCCTGCAGTCGGAAGGTGGGCTCGTGCGGTCTTCTGGCGGTGCATGTGGTACCTGCTGCCAAGACGAAAAAAGCCACGCAACCGACTGCTCGGTTGCGTGGCAAAAAGGTGGCTAGCGCCCAGAAAAGTCCACGCGTTTTTAGACTGGGACAAAGTACTACAACAGGTGAGATTCCGTCAAGAAAAACCGAAGAAAAAAGTGAGCCTCTGCCCGCCGTACCTGTAGCGGTCGTTTCCCCGAACGGGGCGGTGCTGTTGGGGGCTGTCTCGATCTGTAACAGTAAGACCCGGTTTTGGTCCGTAGATGTTACAGATTTAGACGTTTTGTCGGGGCGGTTTCCGTTTGTCTTGATCTGTAACAGTTAGGGGTCAAAAGTGGGTCTAGATGTTACAGATTGAGATTGTTGAGGATGGGTGAGGGTAGCTAATTCGGACGGGGCTATTTTAGCTACCCTGCAAGTGGGGTAGCTAAAATAGCCCCGTCCCTTTTTAAACAATGGAAAATCGAGCGTGGCAAGCGGAGGTCTTCGGGGTATAAGACGGCTAATTGTATGCCGCCCATGAAAGGAGCCCTCATGCCCAGCGTTGCCGTTCTCGCCGCCGATGGCTTTGAAACTATTGAATGCTTGACCATGGTCGATGTCATGCGTCGCGGCGGCGTGCGTGCCACGCTCGTCTCGATCATGCCCACGCGTGAGGTCGTAAGCTCGCTGCAGATCCCCGTGACCTGCGATGCGCTCTTTGATGAGATCAACTTTGACGAGTACGACTGCGTCGTGCTGCCCGGCGGCCTGCCCGGTGCCACCAACCTGCGCGCCGATCAGCGCGTCTGCGACGTGGTCTGCGAGTTCGCCGCGACCAAGCACGTTGCCGCCATCTGCGCCGCCCCGTTTATCCTGGGCGAGCTCGACCTACTCGAGGGGCGCCAGGCCACGTGCTTCCCTGGCTTTGAGAAAAGCTTCCCCGAAGGCGCCTATACCGGCGAGAAGGTTACGCAAGACGGCAACATCATCACCGCCAGCGGCATGGCCCAGTCGCTCCCCTTTGCGCTTGAGCTGCTGCGCACACTCGCCGGCGACAAGGCCGTCGAGAAGGTCGCCGAGGGCATTCAGCTATGATTTTGGCTTCGCAATCACCGCGCCGCATCGAGTTGATGCGCGAGGCGGGCTATGACATTCACGTGATTCCCGCAGATATCGACGAAACGCCTTTTGATGGCGAGGCCCCGCTTACGCTCGTTGAACGCTTAGCACGCGCCAAAGCCGCCTCCGTTGCCGCCGAGCATGCCGAGCCCAACGAACTGACCGTCGCGGCCGATACTATTGTCACCTTCGATGGCAAGATTCTGGGCAAGCCGGCAACCGAGGACGAGGCGCGCACCATGCTCCGCGAGCTTTCGGGCCGCACGCACCAGGTCGCAACCGGCGTCTGCATCGTTAAGGCAGGCGACACGGCCGCTCCGCATGCCGCCGAGAGCCTGTCGTTTGTCGATGTGACCGACGTGACGTTCTATGAGCTTACCGAAGAGCAGATCGAGCGCTATGTTGCCTCCGGCGAACCCATGGACAAGGCCGGGGCCTACGGCATCCAAGGCACAGGCGGCCGCATGCTTGTGCACGATATTTCGGGTGACTTCTACAACGTGGTGGGCTTGCCCATCGCTCGCGTCGCACGCGCGATTCAAAAACTCTCGTAATTGCATCTGGCGCTGGTTATCCCCCAGCGCCTACAATTTTGCCGTACCGTACGGATCCCGACCGGGCATAAGGCCCGGCGGAAAACCGATAGGAGAAAACATGGACACACTGCTCGAAGCCATCGATGTTTGCAATGTCGATGGCTTTTGCTTTGGCAACTATACGGACGAGGAGGCTGGCACCGGCTGCACCGTAATCGTGGCGCCCGAGGGTGCCACCGGTGGCGTTGACGTACGTGGTGGCGCCCCCGCTTCGCGTGAGACCGACCTGCTGCGTCCCGAAAACACCGTCGATAAGGTCCACGCCGTCTGCCTTTCGGGCGGATCGGCCTTTGGCCTCGAGGCTGCAAGCGGCGTGGCCCGCGAACTCGAGAGCCGCGGCATTGGTCTGCCCGTCGGCCCCACGCAGGTGCCCATCGTGTGCTCCAGCTGTATCTTCGACCTTGCCTTTGGCGACCCCACCGTTCGCCCCGACATTGAGGCCGGCATCGCCGCCGTGCGCGAGGCGCTCGACAACACCCCCACCATGCTCGAGCAAGGCAATGTGGGCGCCGGCACCGGTGCCACCGTAGGTAAGCTCATGGGCCCTGCCACCTGCATGAAGGCCGGCCTTGGCGCTGCCGCCGTGGCGCTCGGCCCCATCAAGGTGGGCGCCGTGGTCTCGGTCAACGCCTGCGGCAACGTTGTCGACCCCCTCACCGGCGAGTGGGTCGCCGGCATGCGCGCCTCAGCCGATAGCGACCAAATCGTCGATATGGAACTCGCAGCCTTTGCCGCCGCCGGATCCATGCAGATGCCGCTCGACCGCACCAACACCACCATCAGCTGCATCGTCACCAACGTGGAACTCACTAAGGCACAAGCCACCAAGGTCTCCCAGATGGCCGCAGACGCCTACGCACACGCCATCCGTCCCACGCACACCACCAACGACGGCGACACCATCTACACCCTCGCCAGCGGCAAACTGGGCGCCCAGGCAAACGCCGCCGTTCCCCTAGACCTGCTGGGCATGCTCGCCGTAAGGGCTTTGCAAACCGCCATCGTAAACGGAGCCAAAACCGCCAAAACCTCCCACGGCATCCCCGGCGCCGCGAAGTAATCTCACTCGTCCGCCGGTCGGAGGCGGGCGGGCATTACGTTTGCTGCTCTACAGTCCTATGCAAGACGAAGGCCACATTAAGTGGCCTTCTTTGCATGCGGAACTCGCGACAAACGTAATGCCCGCCCGCCTCCGACCGACTTCCAACCTTATTCTTTTCAGCTCAGGCCCCTGTGTACCGCGCGTCTAAGGTCTTCAAATTCAACTAACCTGACAATCGATTCTTATAGCAGAGGCCCCTTGGCCTTTAGTTTGATACAAGTTCCGCACGAGCCGGAAAGCACTTAATGTGCTTTCCGTGCGAGCAGGACTGTTCGCAGTAGCAAACTAAAGGCCAAGGGGCCCAGTCAACCTAACAGCAGCGATTACTCGGCAGTTAGTTGAATTTGAAGATCTTTGAGGCAAGACGGTATAGGCCGAGTGTGGTTTTGTCTCCGGCACGACCGCGGAGGTTAGTGAAGAAGCCGACCACACCGTAACGTGCACGACGATACATACGCTCGTCATAGGCCTTCAAATCATTCCACAGCGTCTTCAGGCGCTCATCGGCACAATCCTCGTCGGAAAGCTTGGTGAGCACCGAGCAGATCGCCATCATCATGGTGAAGTAGCCCATCATGTACGAACGCAGACGCGACGACTCGACATCGCTGTACAGGTGGTACGACTCCATCATGATACGCGTAACACGGAACTGCTGGTCCAGACGCTTGACCATCGTGGCCTCGTTGACACTCTGGCCCTCGCGACCGATAAAGTAGCGATAGAGGTCGATGTCGGCGTAGTACATGGTCTTACAACGCGGCAGCGGCACGTAGGCGTAGATGTTGTCCACATAGAACGTGTGCGGCGGCATGGGCAGGCTGGACTCGCGCAGCACATCCGTGCGATAGCACAGGCTGTGCATGAGCAGATTCTGGTCCAAACGGAAATGGCCGATCTGGTCCCAGGTAAAGATCTTTTTTCGAGGCAGGGCAAACTTGTAACCAATGGCCGTATGCGTACCCTCGTAAACCTTCTCGTACACGTAGTTCGAGATAAACAGGTCAACGCGCTGGTCGCGCTCTTCAAAGCCGCGCAGAATCGACAGCATGGTCGAAAGGGCAGCGCCGTCAAGCCAGTCGTCCGAGTCGACGACCTTGTAGTAGGTGCCCTGCGCCTCGCGCAGACCCGAAAGGACGGCAATACCGTGGCCGCCATTCTCCTGGTGCACCGCGCGGATGATTCCAGGATAACGGGCCTCCCACTCGTCGGCCTTGGCGGCCGTCTCATCCTTGGAGCCGTCGTCCACCACGATAATCTCGATATCGGTGGCGTAATTGCTCCCCTCCAAGATGGAGGTGATGCAATGGTCCATGTCCTTGGCGGCGTTATACGAGGGAATACCGAATGTTATGACTTTATGCATGGCAGGCGATAATCTCATCCGAAAGATCGAGGGCGGAATTGGTCACGGCATCCATATCGTAGTAACGATACTCGGCCAGACGACCCACCGGGTGGAAGTTTGTCAGGTTCTGGACGCGCTCAAGATAGCGCTCATAGAGCTCACGGTTCTCGGGCTCAAGAATGGCGTAATACGGCGTCTCGCCCGAGCCGGGCGTATAGGCCTTGGAGTACTCCTTCATGATGGTGGTCTTGCCGGGCAGGACCTGACCAGTCATGTTCTTGAACTCGGTAATGCGGGTGTAGTCCTCGCTCGTGGTGTAGTTGACGGTGCCCACGGGCTGGAACTGATCCATATCGAGCGTCTCGAACTTCATGTCGAGCGTACGGTACGGAAGAGCGCCCAGGTCGAGGTTGAACAGCTCATCGAGCGGACCGGTATAAACGATCTCGCCGCCGTAGACCTTGCCACCGATCTTGACGGTGGTCTCATCGATCTCAAAGAGATCGCGGGCGTCCACGTCGCAGAACACGTCGATCAGGTCGTGGTCGAGCATATGCTCGAACAACGCCGTGTAGCCGTCCTGCGGCATACCCTGGAAGGGAGCCTGCGGGAAGTAGCGGTCATCATCGCCCACAAAGATGGGAACGCGGCCGGTGATCGAGGGGTCGATCTGATCGGGCGTCTGGCCCCACTGCTTCATGGTGTAATGCAAAAAGACGTTCTCGTAGACGTAATCGGCGACCTCGGCAAGATCCGGGTCGTTCTTCTTACGCAGCTCCATGATGGGCACCTTGACATCCTTGCCAAAGGTCTCCACGAGCTTCTGATACAGCTCCTCGCCGCGCTCGTCACCAAAGGCGAGCTTGAGACTCGCATGGTTAAAAGGCACGGGCATAAGGGTGCCGTTGATGTTGGCGAGCACCTTGTGCTGATAATCCATCCACTTGGTAAAGCGCGACAGGAAATTGTGCACGCGCTCGTTAAAGGTGTGATAGATATGCGGACCGTACTCGTGGACCAGGATTCCGGCCTCGTCAGTGCAATCATAGGCATTGCCCGCAATGTGGCTACGGCGCTCCAAAACGGCAACACGATAGCCGATGGTCTCGGCAAGACGGCGGGCGCAAACGGCACCGGCATATCCAGCACCGACGACAATCATGTCGTACGCGCCGGCGTTAAAGCCTTCAGGCAGGCCTGAGGTAATCTGCATCGATACTCCTTGTCAAAAGCCACGGGCTCGTTAGCTGGGCTTTTCTCGAACATTCTTCGAGACATATTTATCAGAGCGATTATAGCGCTAATGCGTCCTATAATGAGCTTGCCACACAAGGAAAGCTCAAGCACCGCGGCGTACATAATTGAAAGGTAAACCCGCAAGCAGCGGGTTTATTCGTAAACAGCCGGGCGCCTGGAGCTTAGCGAAACGCTTGCAAGGAGTAACATGAGCGATTTCCTAAACCGTATGAAGTCTGCCGCCAAGGCCGACCTTAAGACCATCGTCCTGCCCGAGGGCGAGGATCCGCGTACCATCGTCGCGGCCAACAAGATCATCGAAGAAGGCCTGGCCAACATCGTCATCCTGGGCGATCCCAACGAGATCAACGTTCCCGGCGCCACCGTCATCGATCCGCGCAATGCCGAGAAGCACGAGGAGTACGCGCAGAAGTTTGCCGAGCTCCGTGCCAAGAAGGGTGTCACCATCGAGCAGGCTCGCGCCCAGGTGATGGACGCCACCTACTTTGGCACCATGATGGTCAAGATGGGCGACGCCGACGGCCTGGTCTCCGGCGCCTGCCACTCCACCGCCGACACCCTGCGCCCCGCGCTGCAGATCCTCAAGACCGCCCCGGGCACCAAGCTGGTCTCGGCCTTCTTCGTGATGTGCACCGACACCCCGCAGTTCGGCACTGACGGTACGCTGATCTTCGCCGACTGCGGCCTCAACATCAACCCGTCCTCCGACGAGCTCTCCGAGATCGCCATCGCCTCCGCTCACTCCTGGTCCACCTTCATGGGCAACGTTGAGCCGCACGTGGCCATGCTCTCCTACTCCACCATGGGCTCCGCCGGCGGCGAGGTCGCCAAGAAGGTCCAAGAGGCCGTGAAGTTCTGCAAAGAGAAGGCTCCCGAGCTCGCCATCGACGGCGACCTGCAGCTCGATGCCGCTATCGTCCCCACCGTCGCCCAGCTCAAGGCTCCCGGCTCCTCCGTTGCCGGCAAGGCCAACGTGCTCGTGTTCCCCGACCTCGAGGCCGGCAACATCGGCTACAAGCTGGTTCAGCGCTTCGCTGGCGCCGACGCTTACGGCCCCATCCTGCAGGGCATCGCCAAGCCGGTCAATGACCTTTCGCGCGGCTGCTCTGCCGACGACATCGTGGGTGTCGTGGCCATCACCGCCGTCCAGGCTCAGATGGCTGAGTAGCGGACGCACTCGCCCGAAGGCCGTACGGGCTAACCCCTGAAAACGTCCTCGACCAATGAAACGCCCCCGTTCTGCTCCTTCGGAGCTACGAACGGGGGCGTTTCTGGTCTGCGGAATGTTTTCAGGGGTTAGCCCGTACGGCCTTCTACTGCTACGAAGCATTCAGAGCATCTGGAGTGGACGGCGGCTTGGCTACGAGCTGGGGCTGAGGATCTGAATGGATGGGTGTCATTGCTGGGAGCGCAGGCGTTACTGGTGATGATCACTTTGGGACTGGAATTTCCGCCTGCTAGCAAAAAGGCCTCCTGAGCTGCTGCTCAGGAGGCCTTTCGTTCAATCGCAAGCGAACGCACTAGTTATTCGCGGTCAGACGCTCGACGTCGTGGGCGATCATGTATTCCTCGTCGGTGGGGATGACCATGACCGTGACGGAAGAGCCGGCGGCGCTGATGACCTGCGGGCCGTTACCCACGGCCTCGCGGTTCTTGTTGTTGTCGATGCGCACGCCCAGCCACTCGAAGCAGTCGCAGAAAGCCTTGCGGATCGACCAGTCGTTCTCGCCAATGCCGGCGGTAAAGGTAATGGTGTCCACGCCCGCCATGGAGGCAATCATGGAGCCGGCCTGCTGCATGGCCTTGTAGGCGAACATATCGAAGGCGAGCAGGCAGCGCTCGTCGCCCTCGGAGGCGCGCGTACGGATGTCACGGGCGTCGTTGGAGATGCCCGAGATGGCAAGCAGACCAGACTGCTTGTTCATCATGTCATCGACTTCCTGGTAGCTGTAGCCGCCCTCGCGCTGCAGGTAGCACACGGTAGCCGGGTCAATGGAACCACAACGGGTGCCCATCATCAGGCCGTCGAGCGGCGTGAGACCCATCGTGGTATCGCGGCATACACCGTCCTCGATGGCGGCGAGCGAAGCGCCGTTGCCCAGATGACACGAAAGCAGACGGTGGCAGCGCGAACCCAGGATCTCCTTGGCCATCATCCACTCATAGCGGTGGCTTGTGCCGTGGGCGCCGTACTTGCGCACGTGATACTTGTCACGCACGTCCTTGGGCAGGGCGTAGGTGTAGGCGACCTCGGGCATAGTCATGTGGAACGAGGTGTCGAAGACGGCCACGTTGGGCAGCTCCGGATACTTCTCGCGACAATACTCGATTGCCGCTGCCTCGCCGTAGTTGTGTAGCGGGGCAAGCGGTGCCACCTCGAGGATCTTAGCCATGACCTCATCGTCAACGACCGCGGAATCGTCAAAGTACCAGCCACCCTGAACAATACGATGCCCAATGCCATCGATCGTAAAGTCGGTCTTCTCGAGCTCTTCGAGCACGCGTGCGATAGCCGAACGGTGATCCGGGAAGGGGGCCTCCTCGGTTTGCTTGGCGCCACCGTTCTCGGAGTGGCCAAAGATGCCCACGTCCGAACCGATACGTTCGCAGTTGCCCTTGGCGAAAACCTCGCGGGTATCGGTATCCAAAAGCTGATATTTAAGGCTTGAGCTACCGGCGTTGACAACAAGTACGTTCATGAGACTCCTTTGCAGTGCGATACGGTCGGCGCAGACCCCTTAAGGCGGCCGCATGTTAATAAGAAGTTATCACAACTTAATAAATAACTATCAGGCATATCGCCCAACGAGCACAAAAGAGGGGCCGAACGGCGCTCGGTCGTCCAGCCCCTCCCCTTTTGCAATTACTTGCCGTTGACGATGCGCTCGACGTCGGAAGCGATCATGAACTCCTCGTCCGTGGGGATAACGAAAATCTTAACCTTGGAATCCTTGGCAGACAGGCACCAAGCGCCGTCACCACGCAGGGCGTTGCGGGCATGATCCATCTTGACGCCCATAAAGGCCAGACGGTCGGCAACGCCGGCGCGGACGGCCGGAGCGTGCTCGCCGATGCCGGCGGTAAAGACCAGGGTGTCCATACCGCACATAGAAGTGGCCATCTCGGCAGCCTTGGCGGCAATCTTGTAGACAAACATGTCGAAGGCGAGCTGAGCCTCGGGGTCGCCAGCGGCAGCGAGCTCCTCGACGTTGCGGCAGTCGTTGGTCTTGCCGCCGGTCACAGCCAAAAGGCCGGACTTCTTGTTCATCATCTCGTCGACCTCGTCGAAGGTGTAGCCGCCCTCGCGCTGCAGGTAGCACACGGTAGCCGGGTCGATGGAGCCGCAGCGGGTGCCCATCATGACGCCGTCGAGCGGCGTCAAGCCCATGGTGGTGTCCATGCACTTGCCGTCCTCGATGGCGCACAGGGAAGCGCCGGAGCCGATATGGCACACGACGACCTTGCGGGCCCCGCCGTTGGTCATCTCGGCGACCTTCTTGGAGATGTAGCGGTAGCTGGTGCCGTGGGCGCCGTACTTACGGATGTGCAGCTTGTCGCAAACATCCTTGGGCAGAGCGTAAGTCTTGGCGACCTCGGGCATGTTGAAGTGGAAAGCGGTGTCATAGACCGTGACGTTGGGCAGGTCGGGATACTGCTCCAGGCAGTACTCGATAACGTTGGCCTCGGGGTTATTGTGCAGCGGGGCGAGCGGAGCAACCTCGCGGATCTTGGCGAGGACGTCCTCGTCGACGAGGGAGGAATCACCGAAGTACCAACCGCCCTGAACGATACGGTGGCCGATACCCTCGATCTTGACGCCGTTGGCCTCAAGGTCCTTCAGGACGACCTCGATGGCGACCTTGTGGTCGGGGAACTCGATGTTCTCGGTCACCTTCTTGGAGCCGTTGGCAGCGTGGGTGAAGGTGCCGCCGGTAAAGCAGACGCGCTCGCAGGAGCCCTTTGCGGACACCTTGTGGGACTTGGTATCGATGACCTGATACTTAAGGGTCGAAGATCCTGCGTTGACGACCAGAACGTTCATGTGTCTCCCTACTAACAGGCGGTGTGGCGCCGCCAGGTTACATACGCTTCAATAATAAACCCAAACGCCCTCGCGCTCGGGTTTATTGCGTTGATATATAAGTTATCGGTGCCCAAATACTCATGACCTTTGGCGTGTAAGACGAAAGAGCGCGGGGATATACACAAGGGAAGAAATCCCGAGCGCGACAAGCAATACGACTCGAATGCCCGCAACGCTACTCAACACAGCGTTGAGCAGATAGAAAAGAACGGCACCCACCGCCACCATCTGGCTTTGAACCGAAATCAGTGAACAGCGCATCGAAGAATCGGCTGCCTTTTGAAAAATTGAGTATTTAATTGGAGCAAATAACGAGTACGCAACCGTCTGCAGCACATAGAACACGGGCAGCAAATTAGCCGGAGTAAGGGGAATCAAAAACAAAGCTGTCAGGAAAAGGCGCACGATGCCGCAAATACGCGCAAAGCGGCCCTTGTCGACATGAGCAATCGCACAGGGCACAATAAGTCCCATGGAGGCCGAGACAAGGAGCTGGACCGCAATGGTCACACCCGAAGCGACGGCATTCATTCCGCGACCCGCAAGCAGCAGTGAGAAAAAGTCTTCCAGGGCGACAAAAGCAAATGCCTGAGAACAGTCCATGATGAACGCTGAACGAAGAATGCCATTACCCGCAATAGCGGCACCGATCATCTTCGGGCTAATCCCATGTTCAGGTGTCGTCGCAGTGCCCCCTCTTCGCATCTCAGGAATGCAGACAACGACAAGCAACGTCAACACCATTGCGATGATATCTGCCGAAAGACCAATGAGATATGCACCGACAGACGAAATGAAACCGCCCACGCAAGCGGAGATGGCATAAGAGGCATAGAAAACAAATCGCTCAACGACATTAAGTCTTACGAGCTGGTCCTGAGAGACGCTGTCAATGTAAATCGCTTCGATGGATCCGCTCACACACGCAACGGCAAAACCCTTGAGAGCGAACGCACCGATTAAAAGCAGGGGAGAACGGACGAGAAGCAGGGCGGCGTAGTATCCAAGCATTCCCACGACGCCAACGAGACCGCTTGTCTTTCGTCCAAACCTATCAGCAATATAGCCAGTGGGAACTTCAAGGATGAACTTGCTCACTTGATATGCAATCATCATGCTAGAAATCGCCACCATCGAAAGTCCGACGAACTCAAGGTAGACAGTTAGAAAATACAAGATGGTGCTGAAGTTCGACAGAAAAACGAACGTCATATAAAGCAAAACCGTACGGTTTTTCATGCTCCGCCCTCCAAGAGTCAGCAATCTAAATCGGAATCTTGGAAAAGCATGAGGGCAAAGCTGTCAGCTATGTGTTACAAGGCGTCAATAATCACTTGATGCCTCGAAGCCAATTAATCTCACGAAGCAAGATGACGCAATAGGTGCAGAAAAACCGTCTGGTGTCGATCAGTCCAGGAATTTTGCCGATAGCAAAAGTAGATAGGCAAGGTTACATCACGCGAACCTTCAATGGAGCACTCACTCACTTCTGACCCATCCGATGCGAGAGAGGACCCAGACAAACTCAATATCAATCCCCCGGCTTGAAGAAACTCAGTCTGAGCCCTGCTTCCGTATTCAACATCACGGAAGCGAAAATTGACGAGCTGGGCTTCGGGACATTGATTGATTGCATTGAGACAGGGTGACAAATTAATGGGAACAGCGAGCCGGCCGCCCAGTAACTCGCGAATGGTCATGGCGCCCACAGATTGATGACCCGCTGGGCATGAAAGAACCTTGAGCTCCTTTTCACCCAAGTATTTCGAAGAAAGGACACTGTCCCTTGGTTCCTCAAATGAGATGGCCGCATCCGAAATACCAAGCACAAGTGATTCAAAGCATGTAGCCGTTGGCTGATGCCACACATCAAGGTGAATCTGAGGATGCGAGCGTTCAAACGAGTCATACCAGTTTTCGGCAAAAAGGCGCCCCCGCCCATGAAGGCAGGGGGCGTAAAGACGAAAGTGGCCATCGGGCGAAACGCCGTCGCTCCCCGATTGAGCGTACTTTTTGAGATCGTCGACTTGTGCCAGGATCACGCGTGCACGACGCGCAAATTCTCTGCCCGCCGAAGACAAAACAGCCTCCCCCGCCGATCGGTCGAGCAAAACAATCTGATACTCAGATTCCAACTTTTTGATTGCCGACGAAACAGCCTGCGGACTCACATGAACGGCGCGAGCTGCTTTGCGCACGCCGCCATAGTTCGCTACCGCTTGAAGGTATTCGAGTTGAGAAAGCTGCATAGATTACTCCAAAGGCAGCCAAGTCGACGGGCTACGCGCCCTCAGATGAGGTTCTCGTCCAGGTTTTTGCCGCCGAGGACGTGCATATGGAAGTGCATGACGGTCTGGCCGGCGTTAACGCCCTTGTTGGAAATGACGCGGAAACCGTCCTCCAGTCCCTTGGCCTTGGCGACCTCCTGGATGGCGTGAGCCATGGCGCCCATGGTCTCGGCAGGCACGTTGTCGGCGATGTCGCTGTAGTGCTTCTTGGGGATCACGAGCGTGTGGACCGGCGCCTGCGGGTTGAGGTCGTCGAAGGCGATGACCTGGTCGTCCTCATAGACAACGGTCGAGGGGATCTCGTGGTTGGCAATTTTACAGAAGATGCAATCGCACATAGCTGGTTCCTTTCTTACAGACCAAGGTAATTATATTTGGTCGAGATGCTTAGAACGAAAGGTTATCATCGGTGTTGGCGGCCTCGCCGTCGGCGAGCACGTCGTTGCCGTCGACGTCCTTAAGGAGCACCGAGACCTTCTGCTCGGCATCGGACAGGCGGGTGCGCAGGCTTTTGAGGAGCTCGACGCCGCGGGTGTAGCTCTCGAGCGACTCCTCGAGCTCCATATCGCCCGACTCCAGGCTGCGGATGATGAGCTCCAGCTCCTGCGAGGCCTGCTTGTACGTAAGCTGCTCTACCGGGGTCTTCTCTGCCATATCTGTTTCCTTTCCTAAGGGTCTATCACTGCGAAACGCGGTCTACTCGACCGTATCGACCGTTGCTGCCACGTTGCCGTCTGCCATGCGCACGCGAATGGCGTCGCCAGGCTTAAAGGTCTTGGCACTCGTAGCCACACCATCATCGCTGTACGCGATGGAATAGCCGCGAGCAAGCACTTTGAGCGGCGACAGGGCATCGAGCGACGCTGCCGCACGGCTCAGGTCGGACGCTGGCTTGCTGAGCATCGTGCGCCCTTGATGCTCTAGGCGGGAACTCGCAAGCGTGAGCGCATGGCGCTTACCATCGAGCCCCGAGGTGCTTGTAATCAGACGCTCGGGCAAGCGCTCAAAGTTGGAGCGGAATGTCCCGACCGAGCGTACTATGGCGCCCGACAGGCGATCGGCAGTCAGCGCAAGCTCCGATTCGCGACGCTCGACCATAAATGTGGGGTCGTTGAGGCACGGGCGACACGCAGCGGCATCGAGCGCATCACCCAAGCGAGCCGTATAGGTATCCCAGGCACGGCGACCGCGCTGATCGAGCATCTCCAGGTCGACCTGGGCCGACCCAATCATCGATGCCATCGCGGCACCCAGACGCTGATGGCGCGCCTCGAGCACATCGGCCAACTCCGTCATAGCCGGCGCCACCGATTCTGCCGCCGCCGTGGGCGTGGAGGCGCGTCGGTCGCTCACCATGTCGCAAATCGAGGTATCGGGCTCATGGCCAATGCCGGTCACCACGGGCACAGGACAAGCCGCCACCGCGCGGGCAAGCTCCTCGTCATTAAAGGTCATGAGGTCCTCAAAGGAACCGCCGCCGCGCACCAGCAAAATACAGTCGGGCGCCGGCGTAATGGAAGCGGCGCGGCGCAAGCCCTCAATGAGCTCGGCCGGCGCACCCTCGCCTTGAACCTTGGCGCCCACGCAAACGAGCTCGACGAGCGGGTTGCGACGACGCAACGTGCGCTTGACGTCGTCGATTACGGCACCCGAAAGCGAGGTGACGACCGCCACGCAGGAGCAGAACACCGGGATGCGGCGCTTGCGCGCTTCGTCCATCAGGCCCTCGCGGCGTAGCTTTTCGGCCAGTTGCGCCACTTGTTGACGCAGCAGGCCCTCCCCCGCCAACGAAAACGAGCGGGCAACAAAGCTCATGCGGCCCGTGGCCTTATAGAGATTGAAGCTGCCCTTAAAGCTCACCTGCATGCCGTCGCGCAAATCGAAGGTGCGCTTGAGATAGGCGCCCTTCCAGATGATGCAGTCGACGGCGGCCGAGTCGTCTTTAATCTGGAAGTAGCAGTGGCCGCTTCGGGCGTTGGGACCACGGAAACCCGTGACCTCGCCCAGGACACTCAGCTGCGGAATGGCATCGAGCGCACCGGCGGCGATCTCTACCGCCTGGCTCACGCTGAGCTCCTTACGCTCCTGCTCGTCCGAACCGTCGAACTCGGCGGAAACGGCATTGCCGGTTAGATTCCAGCCTGCCACGCAGCCTCCTTTCGTCATCGTGCACAAGGGCTCCGGCCCTGCGCAAATTCAAGTCCAACACATAGTACAGCGCCGCGAGGACACGAATCCCCGCGGCGCCTGCCTGTCCCATTTGTTATCGGTTGGAGTTTCTGTTGTATCGAGCCATAAGATAGAGCAGCTGAATAATCGAGGTGAGCGCCGCAGCCACATAGGTAAGCGCGGCGGCCGTCAGCACCTTCTTGGCACCGTTGACCTGCTGGGAGCTCATACCCGACTGCTCAATATACGCCACGGCGCGCCGACTAGCATCAATCTCGACCGGTAGCGTAACCAGTTGGAACAGCACGCTAAACGAGAAGAAGATCAGTGCGAGGGTCGTGAGTCCCGCGATGTTCATAAACAGGCCCATGAGCAGCACGATGGTCCAAGTGTTCTGGGTAAAGTTGACGACCGGCACGAGGGCGGTGCGTACCTTCATCATGGCATAGCCGCTTTGACGCTGCGCGGCATGGCCTGCCTCGTGACAAGCGACAGCAACGCTTGCGACCGAGCCGCCCGAACGGTTGGAATCCGACAGATACAGGTTATTGTCCTGCGGGCTGTAATGGTCGGTGAGCTCACCGGCGACGCCCTTGATACCCACGGCGTTGCAACCGTTGGCGTCGAGCATGCGGCGAGCGACCGTGGCACCCGTGTCGCCGTCCGAGCGAACCTTGGACCACGTCTTGTACGTCGAATTGATATAGCTCTGCGCAGCAAGGCCAAGCACCGTGCAGACAAGAACAACCAGCAGGTACAGCGGGTCGATGCCAAAGCCATATCCATAGTAATAGGGCATGCGAATTCCTCCAAATCGAGTTACACGTTGGAGGCATTCTACCCACTCGCCCAGCAGGCAAATCAACATCGATGTTTTGGCAATGTCAGCGAAAACGGCCGAGAGCGAGCAAGGTGACGTGAAAGAGAAGCGACGCGTACTTTGGTACGCGAGCGACGATTGAACGTCAGATTGCCGCTCTCGGCCGTTTGCAGCGTCGAGCTGTTACGCGGTTTGGTAAAACCGCGTAACTATATACCTATAACAACTCAATCTTTCCGTCCTTCACGGTGAGCCCCATATTGCCGGAAAGCAGATCGTCCAGACGCGAGCCCACAAGCTCAAAACGCCAGCCTTCACGCAGGGGGCTCTGCTCGGGATGCTCAATGTAGTCAGCCAGGTCATCGCGCGAGGCAATGACCGAGGTCGCCACTCCCGAGCGTTCGGCAACCAGGCGGATGAGCGCGCACATGAGGTCGGTCACGCTCTCCAGCTCCGGCGAAATCTGGCGATGCCCACGCAACATGAGCGGCAGGCGATCGTGCGGGCAGCTCGCACCGCGCTTGATGGCCATGAGCGCACCGTCCACGTCGCGCTCCCCCAGCTGATCGGTACCGCGAATGCTACGGAACTCCTCAACGCGCACGGGATTGCGCTTAACGAGTGCAAGCAGCGTGTCATCGGACATGACCCACTTGCGCGGGATGTTACGGCGCTCGGCGCGATCCTCGCGCCAGGCGGCGAGCTCGCGCGCGATGCCCAACTGGTGACGGCTGCACGAATTGATGCGTTTGACCTTACGGAACGCCTCGTGGCGATCGGCGCGATAGTGCGACTCGTCAGCCAGCGGGCGAAGCTCGTCGAGCACCCAGTCCACGCGGCCCAGCTCGCGCAGGCGGCTCATCATCTCGGTATAGGCGACGATCAGGTACTTGACGTCATCGATCGCGTACTCAATCTGCTTATCGGTCAGCGGGCGACGCGACCAGTCGGTCAGCGACTCGGTCTTGGGCAGCGAGACGCCGCAAAACGTCTGCACGAGCGCGCCGTAGGAAATCTGCTGGCGCTCGCCCAAAAAGGCGGCGGCCACCTGCGTGTCAAAAATCGGACGCGGCAGCACGCCTACGGTATGAAGCATAACTTCCATGTCCTGCGAGCAAGCATGGAACACCTTGGTCACGCTCTCGTCGGCCATGAGTTCGGCCAAGGGAGACAGGTCGTCGATCACCAGCGGATCAACCGCGACGCTCTCGGCAGGAGTGGCAATCTGGACCAGGCACAGGCGCGGATGGAACGTGCGCTCGCGCAAAAACTCGGTATCGACGGCAATCGCGTCAAACTCACGGGCGCGCTGACAAAAGTCGAGTAGAGCCTGATGTGTGGAAATGTACATATCAACCCATCGAATAAGGTTAGGCCCGAAAAACACGGGTAGGATATCGGCATTGCCTTACAACTATACTCGGTTAGTCACAGAACGGGAACGTAAGTATGCGCTGCCTTATCATCCACAACCCGGCATCGGGCCCCAGCTCAGATGAAATCTACGCGTTCACGCACGCCCTCGCGCAAGGCGGCGACGAGGTCGTGATGCGTTTTATCGGCGATGGCATGGAGCCCGAGGACGCCGTGGCAGACGTGCGCGAGTTTGATCGCGTGGTGATTTCGGGCGGCGACGGTACCGTCTCCAACGTGCTCGACCAGATGCGCGGATGCGGTGTCCCCACGCTCGTCTTCCCCTCCGGCACGGCCTGCCTGTTCTTTAACAACATCGGTAATGCCCCCGAGGCAGCGGCGCTTGCCAAGGCTTGCCGCGCCGGTCGCACGGTCAAAGTGGACATGGGCGAACTCTTTTGGCTCGACGAGAACGGCAACGAGAAGCGCCACGGCTTTATCATCATCGCCGGCTCGGGCTTCGACGCCGAGATCATGATGAAGGCCGCCCCCACCAAAAACGATATCGGCGAGATCGCCTATTTCCTGTCGGCGCTCGCCACACCCAACCCCACGGTGGCGCACTTTACGATTGAGCATGACGGCATTGTCGAGGAGCTCGATGGCATCTGCTGCATGGCCGGCAACACCTCGGTTATCCAAAACGACATCAACCTGTTCCCCGATTGCCGCATGAACGACGGCATGGTCGACATCGCGGTCATCGAACCCGTGCGCACCGTTCAGCTGCTGCCTACTGTGATCACCGCTGCGCTTGACCCCGCCGGCAAGGTGCTCGGCCGTCCGCAGTTCAAGATCATCCAGACCAAAGAAGCCAAGATCACCTGCACCCCGTCGCTGGGCATGCAGTTCGATGGCGAAATCATCTCCAGCAACTCGGGCGTCTTTGGAGCCCGCGCACTTCCGCAATGCCTCGACCTCATCGTCGACGAATTCTCCCCACTCGGAAAATAGGAGGACCCCATGAACGACAATCCCCTGATCGGCTTTATTGTCATCGTCTTGGCCATGCTCGTCGGTTACGCCATCAACGTGATTCACCGCCGAAAGAAGTAAATCCACATTGGTATGATATTCATCCAGTTATCGACTCTCCCGCTGTTTATGCAAATCCTAAACAGCGGGAGAGTTTTCTTTTTGACCGCCGTCTAATGCTTTATTCAGCTACAGTAAATGCAGGGCGCCTTTATTTAACTAAAGCCATAAAATGAGTATTATTATCCGTTCATCGTATATTTCTTCACGCTCATCGAGCAAAGGCTGTTGTCGAGTGAATACTCTTTACACTTCCTTTAGGCTAGTAGATGTATTTATTAGCTGAAACTCCGTACGGTTTCGCGGGGTTTCAACAGTTGGGAGGGATTATGAGGTTTACTCATCCTGTCAACACGCTCAAGAAGCTCGGCTGCGGCCTTGCGTTTGGAGCAGCGGCTATCATGGCCATGCCGACTTCGGCACTCGCCTGCACCCAGATCTACATGGGCAGCAAGCTCACGGCAGACGGCAACACGTACTACGGCCGTTCCGAGGACTTCGGTCCGCGCTACATCAAGCACTTTGGCATTGAGCCCGCACACAAGGACGGCAACGAGTACACCTCGGTCGAGTCCGGTTTTGAGTACAAGTCCAAGGGCGCAACCTACCGCTACACCTTCGTTCGCGACAACCCCTCGCAGTGGGAAGATCGCTACGACGCATATTCCGAGGCAGGCATCAACGAGAAGGGTGTCTCCTGCTCTGCCACGTTGAGCACCTCCTATAACGAGAAGGCCGAAGAGGCCGACCCCATCACCGAGGAGACTGGCATTGGCGAATACAACTACGCCAGCGTCATTCTGGGCGAGAGTGCCACGGCCCGCGAGGGTGTCGAGCTCCTCGGCAGCCTGATTGACGAGCAGGGCGTCTGCTCCAACGACCAGATCATCATTGCCGACAACAACGAGACCTGGTTGTTTGCAGCGCTTTCCGGCCATCAGTGGATCGCCATGAGGCTCACTGACGATATCGCCTCGCTCAACCCCAACATCGGCAACCTCACCTATGACGTCGACCTCGACGACACCGAGAACTGCCTCCACTCCGAGGGCATCGAGTCTATGCCTAAGGAGAAGGGCTTTGCCGAGTACACCGACGGCAAGTTCGACGTCGCCAAGACCTACGGCGAGGAGATTGGCGAGGCCGGCATGCACCAGTGGTCGCGCTATATCCAGGGCCGCGATTACTTCATGGCTCCGCTTGCTGAGGGCACCGACTACAAGATCGTCAAGGACGAGCGCGAAGACGCTCGCGCGACGACCGGCGCCCTGGTCCACGAAATGCAGCCGCTGTTCTTTACGCCCGGCAAGTCCGACTGGAACACCTTTGAGATGATTCGTTCCTTCGCCGCTCGCGGCGAGAATGTCGCCGGCCTCAACGCCAACACCGATGGCGCGTATGCCATCGGCTCCAACCGCAACACCGAAATCCACACCTTCCAGATCCGT
Source organism: Collinsella sp. AF36-3AT (assembly GCF_003475205.1). Classification (NCBI taxonomy): domain Bacteria; kingdom Bacillati; phylum Actinomycetota; class Coriobacteriia; order Coriobacteriales; family Coriobacteriaceae; genus Collinsella; species Collinsella sp. AF36-3AT. Next base: position 27,808 of record NZ_QROZ01000006.1, read on the forward strand.
CACGGCATGGACCCCGAGATCGCGACCATCCAGTGGGAGATGCTCTCCAACGCCGAGTTCTCCGTCGCTATCCCCCTCTATTCCGCACTGCTCACCGAGGTCAGCCCCTACTTCAGCGATCAGGATGTCTCCTTCGATCACTGCGAAGAGGAAGACGTCGTGAACAACGAGGAGCCCAAGAACTCCATCAACTACGTCCTCATGGACATCAACACGCTCGCCTATGAGAACCGCGACCACTGCGCCACCGGCGTCCGCGCCTATCTCGACGCCCTGCAGAAGGAGCTCATCGAGCAGAACCTGACCGTCGACGAGGCCATGCAGGCCGAAGAAGGCACCGAAGCCCGCACCGCCCTGGCCAACAAGGCCGGCAAGGCTGCAACCAAGAACACCTATGTTAAGTGCAAGGCCATGCTCGAGGAGATGCGCGACTACCTCCAGGAGGGCGATTTCTCCGAGGAGTTCGTCCCGAGTGACTACGATGCTGACAACGACTGCCTGGTCGAGTCCATCACCTACGCCGACGAGGCCCTTTCCGATGAGGACGTGGCCGAGCCCGAGGCCGAAGAGGAAGAGGTCACCGAGGAGAAGTCCGAGGGCAACAACATGGCCGCCATGGCCGTTGGCGCCGTCGTCATCATCGGTGTCTGCGCCTACGTGATCTATCGTCGCAAGAAGGCCTAAGGCCCTCATGTCTTAGCTGAGCGGACAAGGCAGCAATGGCAGCCTCGCCCGCTTAGCCCGCTCTTTTGACCGACGGGAAACCCGCCTGAAATCTTTTTAAAAAAGATTTCCCCGCACACACTTCGCTGTGCTATAGTGCAGCGCAACAGCAACTAGGTGCGACCGCGCCACGGCATCACGAAAGGAGCCACCAACATGAAGAACACGATGAAACCTCTCAACAACTGGTGGTGGCGTGATGCGAATACGATCGGTCGACAGTGAGTCCCTCACGCCTGTTTTTGCGCTCTAGGTGATTGGAAGGCCTCCGGTTTCGACCGGGGGCCTTTTTCTATCTCGAGCCCGATCGCATTCGCATCACGCGCCTCCGCTTTTCTCTTGCAATCCCCTTCCGAAAGGATTTTCACCATGTCTCAGAACACCACCGCCACCCAGCCCCGCACCGTCCATACCGCCGATCGCGGCAAACTCGATGTCCGCGCCCTCGTCCTGCTCGCCATCCTACTCGCCGCCGGCTTCATCCTCAACTTCACCGTCGGCAAGGCAATCTCGGGCATCTCGGGCGGCATGATCAGCCCCGAGTTCATCATCTCGGCCTTCTGCCTCACCATCCTGGTCGTTCGCCCCAACATCGGCCAGGCGCTCGTCATTGGCCTCATCTCGGCTGCCGTGATCCAGATCACCACCACTTCGCCGTTCGTCGATTTTGCCGCCGAGGGCATCGCCGCCATGCTCATGGCCGGCATCGTCAACGCCGCCGGCAAGAACGGTCAGGTCAAGCCCGCCATCGCCATCGTCGCAACCTTCCTGACCACCTTTGTCTCCGGCGCCATCTTCATGGTCATCAAGATGGCCATGCTCGGCGTGGTCGGCGAGCTCGCCGCCGCCATGTTGCCCGTCGTCGCCATGACCGCCGTCTTTAACGCCATTCTGGTCGGCGCCCTCTACCTGCCCATCCAGAAGGCCCTGAAGCTCAACTAACCCACAGTGCCCCATCGGTAAAGACCGTCCCAAACAACTAGCTCTTGGGGACGTTCTTAAACGACTAGTCATTAAAGAACGTCCCCAATGACCATGAAAGGTATCCATGGAAACGATCATCAACGTCGACGATGTCTCGTTCTCCTATGGCACGCAGACCGAGCAGGCGCTCAGCCACATCTCGCTCAGCGTGAACAAGGGAGATTTCATCGGCATCATCGGGCCCTCGGGCGCCGGCAAGTCCACGCTTGCCGCCTGCCTGTCGGGTGCCGTGCCCCACCACTACACCGGCACGTTCTTTGGGGCCGTCATGGTTGACGGCCACGACACCTGCGAGGTCTCGTTGACCGACGTGTCGCAAATCGTCGGCAGCGTGCTGCAGGATATCGACACGCAGATGGTCGCCTCGGTCGTCGAGGACGAGATGCTCTTTGGCCTCGAGAACTTTGGCGTTCCCCACGACCAGATCGAGCGGCGCGTGAGTGAAACGCTCGAGACCGTCGGCATCAGCGACCTGCGTGACCGCGAGATCGCCACCCTCTCGGGCGGACAGAAGCAAAAGGTGGCCATCGCTGCCATCCTCGCCATGCGTCCGCGCGTCTTGGTTCTCGACGAGCCCACCGCGGCACTCGACCCCGCCAGCTCCACGTTGGTCTTCGAGACGCTGCGTGAGGCAAACCGCGCGCTTGGAATCACCATCGTCGTCGTTGAGCAAAAGGTCGCCCTACTCTCGGAGTACTGCAACCGCGTGCTCGTGCTCAACCATGGCGAAATCGCGCTGCAGGGCGAGCCACACGAGGTCTTCGCGCATACCGACGAGCTCCGTGCCATCGGCGTCGACTGCCCTCGCGTCACGCGTATCTTCAATAGCCTCGAGGCCGATGGCCTGGTAAGCGGTACCCCTTGCTTGGATGTCGATGAGGCCGAGCGCCTGATTTCGGGCATTGTCGACCCCGCACACGCGGCCAGCGAAGCCCAGGCGCCCGCCGGCTCCCCGCATGCACCGTCGTTGCGCCCGCACGCCAAGGACGCCGAGCCCGTGCTCACCTTCGATCACGTTGAGTTTGCCTATCCCAATGGCGGCGCCGCCGTACACGACCTCAACCTGACCCTCTATCCCGGCGAGCTCGTGGGCATCGTCGGCCAGAACGGTGCCGGCAAGACCACGCTCACCAAGCTGCTCACAGGCCTGCTTAAGCCCGCCTCGGGCAGCGTGCGCGTTACGGGGCTGGACACCGCAGCCGTTCCCACGAGCCGCATCGCCCGCGAAGTCGCAACCCTCTTCCAAAACCCCGACCGCCAGATCTGCAAGGATACCGTACTCGACGAGGTCGCTTTTGGCCTGGAGCTTGCCGGCATCGACCGTGCCGAGGCTCTGCGTCGCGCTCGACTCGTTATCGACCGCTTTGGCCTGCCTGCCGATGAGGCACCTTTCTCGCTTTCGCGCGGCCAGCGACAAATGGTGGCGCTTGCCTCCGTCGTAGTTGTTGAGCCCAAGATCGTCGTGCTCGACGAGCCCACGAGCGGCCTTGATTACCGCGAGTGCATGACCGTCATGGAAACGGTGCGCACCATGGCCGAGCGCGGCTGCGCCGTGATTATGGTCTGTCACGACATGGAAGTCGTTTCCGACTTTGCCGAGCGTATCGTAGTAATGGCCGACGGTCGTATCCTCGACCGCGGCCGCACGCACGAGCTATTCTCGAACATCGAGCTCATGCAGCAAGCCTACGTTGAGCCACCTCAGGTCATAGAGCTTTCTCATCGTCTGGCATCCTCCGTCTCTCCCGTCTTTGCACAGGTGAGCGAGGTCACCGATATCGTTCGCATTACCGAGGAGATGGTCCACCGTGGTTAACGTCATCGACTATATGCCGGGCGACACACTGCTGCACCGCTTGAACCCGGTCGTCAAACTGGGCCTTGCCGCCGCCATCATCATCGGCATCTTCCTGTCCGACACCTACGTGGCGCTGTTGGGCTTTTTGGCACTCACCCTCGCACTGGGCGCCTATGCCGGTGTCGTCGACCGTCTGCTCTCGCTACTCAAGCTGCTGATTCCGCTCGCACTTATCATGCTGGTGCTTCAGCTGGCCTTTATGCGCGACGGCAACATAGTGTGGGGCTTTATCACCGACACGGGCCTCATTACCGGATCGAAGGCCTGCCTACGCCTGTTGGGCGTGGCGCTGCCACTCATCCTCATGCTTATGGTGACCAAGCTCAACGACCTCGCCAACGCCTGCGTTGAGGTGCTGCACGTGCCGTATCGCTATGCCTTCACCTTTACCACGGCGCTACGCTTTGTGCCGGTGTTTGGTCAGGAGATGAACGCCATCATGGAAGCGCAGACCGCACGCGGCGTCGAGTACGACACCAAGAACCCCATCAAGAAGCTTAAGCTCATGCTGCCACTGTGCGTGCCACTGCTCATCTCGAGCGTGGGCAAGACCGATGCCACAGCCTTGGCGGCAGAACAGCGCGGCTTCTATCTGCGTACACGCGCCAGCTCGTACAAGCGCTACCCCATCAAGGGCCTGGACATCGCCGTGCTCATCGTCAGCATCGCCCTCATCGCCATCGGCTTCCTGTTCTAGTTCGCCACCGGCAGCAACCGCCCAACGCAAAAGGCCTCGGCTCGCACCAAACGAGCCGAGGCCTTTACTGTTTCACCAGATAAAACCTACCAAAATTAACCTGTCCCTTTTTGACAGGTCGGAAGCTAGAGGCGGTAGGGGGCGCCGCTGCGGATGATGGATTCGCGCACCAAGACATCCATGGCATCGAGGGTGATCTCGGGCATCTCTCGATACTTCTGCAGCACCGATAGCTCGGTGCAGGCCAGAATGACACGGTCGCAGCCGCTACGGGCGAACTCCCACATCACGCGGTCGAACTTATCCATATCGGGCTCACGTCCGGCTTTCACATCATCGTAGATAAGCGACATCACATCGTTCTGACGTTTCTCGCTGGGATAGACGACCTCAACACCCGCAGCCTCGCATTCGCGGCCGTAGACGCCCGCGCCCACGGTTCCGTCGGTGCCCATGATGCCAATCTTGCGCACCGGCTCGGCCGGCATGCTCAGGTTGGGGTCGAACTCGCACTCCCCCATCACCGCACCCGCAAGGGCATAGCGCACCGACTCACGCGGCATGTGGATAATCGGCACCTTCGTAAACGACTGGATCTGGTCGTAGAAGTAGTGTGACGTGTTGCAGGGAATGGCAATGTGCGCACAGCCCAGCGACTCGAGTGCCTGGGCACACTCTTTCATGGTCGCCAGCAGCTTGGCGTGCTCGCCGGTCTTAATGGCCAGCGTGCGGTCGGGCATGGTCGACTTGGAGAGCACCACCATGTCGATATGATCCTGATCGCAGGCAGCAGCCGTATGACGCACTACCTGGTCGTAGTAATACGACGTGGCCTCGGCGCCCATGCCGCCGATAACTCCCAGCTTTTCCATCGCCGCCTCCTTGGTGACGCTTGCGCAATTGCGCGTATCATACCCGCGCCCGCCCGATGTAAACCGGACGGGCGCCGCACTCATCTACTTGTAATACGTCTTGAACAGCTTAAAGTGGCGCAGCTTGGTGTGCCACATGCGCAGCCAGCGGTTAAAGACAAAGTCGCCCTTCATAAACGAAGGGTCGGCGCCCTTGCCTTCCTTGTCCAGGCGATGCACCTTAGCGCGCAGCTCGGGATCCTTGACGTACTTGTCGACGACGCCCATGGGGACGACCATCCACAGCGCCTCGTCCTGCGCCGTCACAAACTCCGGCTCAAACGGGCGGTTGAACACATACTCGTCCACCACATACTTGGCAACGTTAAAGCCGCTGTTAGTGACGTAGTAGTTGCTGCGACCTTGGCGCGTGTTGAAATCGAAGAACTTAAACGAGCCGTCGCGCTCGTCGTACTTAACGTCAAAGTTGGAATAGCCCACAAAGTGAAGGTCCTCGAGCAACTTGCGCACGCCGCCCATGAGCTCGTCATTGGGCTCGGTGATGATACAGGCGTGGTTGCCGACACCGTGAGGCTGATGCTCCTCGAGCAGCACGTGACCCAGGCACATCATGCGCACCTTGCCGTTGCGGTCGGAATAACTGGTGAGCACGCGCATGTACTCGTCATTGCCGGGCACGCGATCCTGCAAGATCAGGTCGTCGGTGTAGCCGCTGGCATACGAGTCGCGAATGACCTGTTCCAGCTCGGCACGGTCGGCAATCTCATAGGCCTTTTTCTGGCCCTCGAACTCGTGCTGCCACCACATGATGCCGTCAGAAGGCTTCAGAATCATCGGGTAGGGAAAATCGATCTGGTCGAGCACTTCGGCAGGCGCCTCGCCTTGGGCGTTCAGCATCGCCATGGTGAAGGTAAAGGTATGCGGATAGGGCACGCCATGCTTCTCGCACAGCTCGTAGAAGATCTCCTTCTTCTGACACTGCTCAAGCATGCTATAGGGAGCGTAAGGCGCGACGATGTTATCCGCCAACTCATGGGCATCCTTGGCCTGAGCCACGAGGGCAACATAGTTATCGCCACAGCCCACAAGGACAATCGTCTTATCGGCATGCGCTTGGGCAATGCCGTTGACGGTCCTGAGCATCACGGGCATGGTATCGATATCCACGTTGGGCGTGTAGTCGATAATCTGGCTGCGGTACGCGGGACCCGTCTGATACTTGCCAAAGACCAGACTCTTGACCTGGTACTCCTCATAGAAGGCGCGCGCCACCGAATAGGCGTTGATGTCGCCACCGAGCAGCACGGGAATGAACTCGCGCTCTGTAAACTGCAATGCCATGGAAACTTCCTATCATGAACTGCCCACACAACGGGGCGGTCTTTGCGCAACTGATTTATTCTAGCGTGCCAAGCCGCCGGCGCCCAAAGCTCCACCGTATCTATGGCAATCGACGCAATCGTCCAGCACGAAGACGGCGCTCACCGTTGTATGACAATGGGCAATGAACCTACCATTGTTGTAGGATTCAGCGTATTGACATCCTCGAACGAAAGGCGCGCACGTGCCCCAAGACCATCCGACCGATAATCCTATCCTCAATGCCACGAAGCGCGAGCTGGCGGAACGCGCACAAACGGCCGTTCCCCTACGCACGACAAACGATGCCTACGACAGGCCCGCCCGCATCGTCTCAATCAACACGTCGGCGCACAAGGGCACACGCAAGTCGCCCGTCGCCGATGGACACGACACCGTTATAGAACAATTTGGCCTCGCCTCCGACGCACACGCCGGGCATTGGCACCGTCAGGTTTCCTTTTTGGCCGCAGAGTCCATCCAGACGGCGCAGGCCCGCGGGCTCGATGTGCGCAAGGGTGACTTTGGGGAGAATTTCACCACGCAAGGCATCAATCTACTCTCGCTCCCCATGGGCACGCAGCTCAAGCTTGGCAGCGAGGTGCTTGTCGAAATCAGCCAAATCGGCAAGGTCTGCCACACACGCTGTGCCATCTACTATCTCGCCGGCGACTGCATCTTTCCCCACGAGGGCGTTTTTGGCGTGGTGCTAAAGGGCGGAGAGGTCCATATCGGCGACGACATCCAGGTGGTCAAGCTCGGCGACGGCACCTGCTCGTTCACCCCTGCCGAGGCCCTCGAAGAGATTGAGCGGGCTCGTCAGGAGGGCACGCTGTAGTTGTAAAACCCCACGTTGAGATAGCTTTTACAGCCCAAAACACCTCTCAAATAGGGCTCCGTAACGTTAAAGTTGAACTCTATGGTTTCTCAACAATTCATCATAACTGCAGGTCAAAGCCAAAGCCTCAAGTTCAACTTGACCCTTTGGAACCTTTAAGGTTCAAGTTGAGGTCGAAAGCAGTAGTAGAATACCGTTCGAACCATAACCCACGATTGATTGCAGAGGGACTGGATGCAGCATTCGAATCATCGCGCCGCAGCGCTCATTGCGTCGAAGCCGGCTCGTATCATCACGAGCGCCGCGCTCGCCGTTGCGCTGACGGCCACGCCGATGCTCTCCCCCGTTGCGGCGTATGCCGCCTCGCAGGCAACGCAGGACCAGCTTTCCGCAGCCCAGCAGAAGATCGAAGCCGCCACGAGCGCCTACAACGACGCCCGCACCAAACTCGATGACCTGCAAAAGCAGATTGACTCCAATGAGGCAAGCATCGAGGAAATCGAGGCTAAGCTTCCCGAGCAGCAGGCCAAGGCAAGCTCCGCCATGCGCGATCTGTACAAGTATCAGAAGGGCACCAACCCCATCGTGAGCTTCCTGGTCAACGCGCAGAGCCTGGGTGAGTTCATCACGACCTGCAAATACACCAACCAGATCACGAGCTCGAGCGTCGACGAGATCGAACAGCTCAATAACATGCAAACCGAACTCGAGCAGAACAAGGCTGAGCTCCAGCAGGCCAAGTCTCAGCTTGAGGCAGAGCAGAAAAACGCCGAGGATGCGTTGGCTCAGGCCCAGCAGCTCCGCAGCGAGGCGCAGGCAAAAGCCGAGCAGGAAAATGCCGCCGAGCTTGCCAAGCTTGAGGCCGATAAGGCCGCTGCCGCCGAGAAGATCTCGGGCGAGGGCGTAAGCGGCAACAATTCCAGCAGCCAGGCCACCAACACCAACACCACCATCGACACCACGGTGAACAACGCCAATACCGGTAGCTCCGATTACGATTCGTTCATTAATGAGTGGACGAGCCGCATCGACAATTATCTCGCCGGCTCCCCCATGGCAGGCCAGGGCTATAACTTTGCCGTCGCCGCTTGGAATACCGGTGTCGACCCCCGTTGGTCCCCCGCCATCGCCTGCATCGAGAGCACCAAGGGTGCTTATTGCGCCAATTCTTACAACGCCTGGGGCTGGAGTGCCCGTGGCGGCGGTTGGCGCAGCTTTGGCAGCTGGAGCGAGGGCATCTCCGCTCACGTTGCCTATCTGGGCGCCAACTACGGCTCCACCCTTACCCCGGCAGCGGCCAAAAAGTACTGCCCGCCCACGTGGCAGGACTGGTACAACAAAGTCGCCGCTCAGATGAACCGCATCTAGGTGCAACTGCAAAGGGCCCCAATGGGGCCCTTTTCTTTTAGGTAGCGGAGGTATCGACGACGCCGGTCGCATTGGCAACCGCGACTATGACGATCATGCATAGGAGCAGCACACCCAATGCCTTGAGCCAAAGTTTCGCGAGTTTCTTGCCGCGATAGCTGTCGAGCAGTGCGAATCGCCGACGAAGACGGCGCTTATCGAGCAGCGCAAAATGCATAAGCACCATAAGGCCATCGACAAAGAAAAAATACTCGATTATGAGAAGCCACGTCGGGTAGCTTTGGTTTGCTCCCGTGGGGTGAAAGACGGCAAAGTGACTTCCGGCAAAGAACACAAGTAGCGAGAAGCAGACGAGCGCATTCCAAATGCGCCCCAGAGACTCCGGAACGCGAGAGAGCGGACCGCATGCAGCGGAGGCGGCAGGCCTAGGAAGCCCTGCGGGGTTCTGGAGCCCTTGGAGCGTCAACACCGTCTCCGAGGCCGGAGTACGGACAGGCGCAGGTGTAGGAGGCCGCACGGGGCGGCTCAGATCGTATGCCGAGCGCGTCGCCCGTCCCAACGCTTCCGCACTCGCAAAACGCTTGGCCGGGTCGAGCGCCATCGACATGCAGACGGCATCGGCAAGTGGAGTGGGAATGCCACGCGCCTCGCATTGCTCGCGCATGTCGAGCCCTGGTTTAGGGTCGACTCCCGTCAAGCAGAAGAACAACAGGGCGCCCAGTGCGTAGACGTCGCTGCGCACACTCGTCTGCCCAAACCCATACTGCTCGGGCGGCGCATAGGGTCGCGTGCCAAACTTGACGGTGTCGGCATCGGCGCCATCGCGCCATACGCGCGCGATCCCCAAGTCGATAATCACCAGCGACGAAAACGTCAGGCCCTCATCGAGCGTACAGTTCGCACCCGTCACGATGATATTCGACGGTTTGAGGTCGCGATGGATCACCGGCGCCGACGTCTCCCCCGCCATTGCAAAACCGGCGTGGAGCTCGCCCACGGCATCGCATAGGGCAGGATACAATTCACGCGCATAATCGGGGGTGGCTCCCAGACGGTCCACCAGCGCCCTGAGCGTCTCCCCTTCGATGTATTCCATAACCACGTTGAGCTCGTCGCCCACACGATGACAATCGACGATTCTGGGCAGGTGCTCAAAACGCCTGCCTGCCCGCTGGGCGGCAAACAGACGCCCGTATGCCCCGCCGATTTGAGCCGAAGCATCGATGCGTTTACGGACAAAGGGGCCGAGCGAACCACCGCCGGTTCCTTCAAAGTACACGAGCTCGGTTGTTTCAACGGACGAGCGCTTAAGTACACGCTCCACGCGATAGCTGTCGTCGCGATCGAGCGACGCCAGATGTTCGGCAAGCGCTGCGGTCAGCTCGTCATTGGAATATGTTGTGGTCTGAGTATCCATAGCCTCCATCATAGCGCAGGGCGCAGACACCCCATGGCATCCGCGCCCCGTTCGTTTGCATCGTTGTTCGGCAGCTCCGCCGGCTCAGATATCAGCCGCTAACTCACCGTCTCCTCGCCAAAGCGATACAGCTCCTCGTTGACCTTTTGGAGGCTGCACCCGCGATCGATGCAAAAGATGATAATCGCATCACGGCGATCCTTGCAGTTGAGGACGCTTACCCCGGCAGCCGTCAGTGCACGGTTGGCCTCTTTGAGCGTCAGCGCCATCGCAAAGGCAATCTGCAGCACCTTATTGCGACTCGGGTGACGCGCACCGGTAAAGATCTGATAGCCGAAGGTCTCATTGAGATCGGCCATACGAACCACGCGCGAGCGCTCCAAGCCCTTTTCCTGCAGCAGCTGCTTCAGGTAGTCCGAAAGCGACGGGGCGGCAAAGTCGTGCTCCCTGATATAGCCATCGATGTTCGGCGCATCGAGAAGCTCATTGAGCAGCTCCTCGGTCAGCTTTTTATCGGGCATACGACTTCACCTCCCCCCAGTGCATGCAACATGCTAAAAACCGCTTACATCCGAACGCTCCCAGCTAGCAACCTGGTCAGGAGACACCGTACCCAGCGCCTCGAACTTCCAGGAGCCGCCCGCCTTCAGATGATTGGTGTTTGCAAGAGCCGTTCCAACCTGGTTGCCATCGGCATCATACAGAACATACTCAATCTGAATATAGCTCTTTTCCTTGTCCGTGTTATTGGTCAGCGTGCCCGTGATCTTATAGGCAAACTGATTGGAGGTGTCTTCAGCCTCGTCAGCAATGGTATACGGTTCTTGCGGTTCTTTTTGCTCCTCAGCCTGCTGTGTCGCCTCGGCAGGTTTTGCCGAATCGCTCGCAGACGAATCGGTTGAATTGCCACCCATAGAGCCCACGGCACCGACGATAACCAGCACCACGATGACGCCTAGGACAATCTTGCCGATCGGCTTCTTTCCCTCTTTTGCCATTATGCATCCTTCCTATGATCCGGCTACCGCGCCGGCACACAGCACATCGTAGGAAGGATTAAACTTGAATTCATTAGCTGAGAGCTAAAGTTGCGGTAAACGGCCAATGCGGTTATCCGAACGCCGAGCAAACGCACTTTGCGCGACCGTCTGCTGGCAGTGCATCAACCCAACGTGACGGATTCCCCGGTAAAGGTACTCACAAGCAACAGGATAAAGAAAACTAAATAGCTGATGCTCAATAGGTAGGCGACGACTAAAAAGATGGTCCATCCGACATTGGTCTTACCATCGGCACGACGTTGCTCGCGAGAACGGCACAGCCAGACCGTCACGCCAATGGCCACAATCAGCAGCACGAGCGCCGCCGCGGCCAACCCGGCAAGCGCAAACATCACGCCAATGCTCACAGCAATAACCGGAAGCAGCAGCAAGCCACACCCGCATCCACCCGGACTATATACGGAAGACTGTCGGCGCTTCATCGTCACTCCAAGTTAAGCAATCGTTTGTAGACATCGAGACCTTTGAGCAGGATTTCCTCGTCAAAGAGCATGGTATCGGTATGCAGGGCGCTCGTGGCATAGGCGGGGCAGCCATCCGAATCGATCGGGTTTTCTTGTCCCTCCGGCATGCCCGTACCCAGCAGGAAGAACACACCCGGCAGATGGCGCTGATAGAAGGCGAAGTCCTCGGCGATTAGCAGTGGCTCGTCCACAAGTTGCAGCTCGGACAAGGCAGGCGCAATGTGGGCGAACAGCTCGGGGTCGTTATCGACCGGCGGATAGCCCTCGGCAAAGTCGAGGTCGTACGTACAGCCTGTTGCGGCGCAGACCTCGTCCAACACGCGGCGCACGCCCTCGCGCGCACGGTCGAACATACCGTCCGTAAATACGCGGAGGCTGCCAGCCACATGGGCCTCCCCCGCCACCGCATTGCAGACGGTGCCAGCCTGCAGCAGGCCGAACTTACCAATGCAGGGCTCGTCGGCACCTAACTCGTCCATGAGCTTGCGCTCGGAAACCAAGAACTTGGCCGCTGCCAGCGCGGCATCATGCGATTCCTCGACTGGAACGCCGTAGGTCTTGGCGATATGGATGCTCGCGCCATGGATATGAATGTGCGTCTCGCTTGAGCGCGCCAGCAGCGGACCGGAACAGCTCGCCAACGTGCCGGCGGGTAAATCGGGCCATACGTGGAAGCCAAAGATGCGATCCGCCCCGTAGCGCTCGAATACGCCGCTCTCGCACACCGTCTTGGCGCCACCAGTCGTCTCCTCGGCCGGCTGAAACACAAAGAGCACATTGCGCTTAATGGCGCCCGGCTGCTCACGGATCGTACGGTCGACGAAGGTTGCCGCCGCAAGCGCCATGGCCATGTGTCCATCGTGTCCGCAAGCGTGCATCTTTCCGGGATGCGTCGAGGCAAAGGCCGCGCCCGTCGCCTCCGCAATGGGCAGGGCGTCCATATCGGCGCGAATCGCCGTGGCATGCGCGGCGCCCGTGCCGGCATCGAAGAAAGCGCAGACGCAGCTGGGACACGGATGGGTCACCTCGCAGGCGAGCGGCGCCAACACGCCCTCAATATAGGCGATAGTCTGCGGAAGATCGAAGTCGAGCTCCGGAATGCGGTGCAGGTCGCGACGATAACGACGGAGTTCTTGGAGCTCGGTCATAGAGGTTCCTTTCATGGGTGCGCGTCGGTTGCCATCTATTGTGCCGCAAGATTGTCACACCCTTATTTCCAGCATATCCTTGCATTTTTTAAACGTTATATACGAATACTCTTGTTTGGTAAAGTGCAACGTGGTAGGGTCTTTACCACTTGATAGAGGCGCGGGCACGAAGAACCGCGGGCGAGCCGGCAGGCTTTGACCCCGTGGGGAGGCGAAACCCGCCGAACTGGGTTTTTCGGGCACGAACAACCTGGTGGGCCTGCGGGAAACACCCGCAGGACTGTCTGCAGCAATGCGGGAGCGCTATCCGGACATGGGGTCCACGCTATGCGGATTCGATGCGCAGGTAGCGCCGTCTGGATAGCGAGGTTTACGGGACATGTCACTGACTCCCAACGAGGCATATGCGGCAAAGCAGCCGTTTGTGGACAAGGAGACGCTCGAGCATATCGTCGAGCAATTCCCCACGCCGTTTCATCTATATGACGAGGCGGGCATCCGCCGCAACATGCAAGAAGTGCGCGACGCCTTTGCCTGGAACCCGGGCTTTAAGGAATACTTTGCCGTCAAGGCCAACCCCAACCCAGCGCTCATCTCCATTCTCAACGAATACGGCTGCGGCTGCGATTGCTCGAGCTATACCGAGCTCATGATCGCCCGCTCGCTGGGCATCACGGGGCACGACATCATGTTCTCGTCCAACGACACGCCCGCGGCGGACTTTGAGCTCGCCGACAAGCTGGGCGCTATCGTCAACTTCGACGACGTCAGCCACATTGAATTCTTTGAGCGCGTTGCGGGGCCCATTCCCAAGACGGTCAGCTGCCGCTTTAATCCGGGCGGCCTGTTCCAGCTCTCCAACGGCATCATGGACAACCCGGGCGACTCCAAATATGGCATGACCACCGAGCAGCTCTTCGAGGCCCTCCGCATGCTCAAGGCCAAGGGCGCTGAGGACTTTGGCATCCACGCATTCCTTGCCAGCAACACCGTCACCAACGACTACTATCCCAAACTCGCGCGCATTCTCTTTGAGCTTGCCGTGCGCCTGGAGCGCGAGACCGGTGCACACGTCGCCTTCATCAACTTATCCGGCGGCGTCGGCATCCCCTACCTGCCCGAGCAGCAGGCTAACGACATCCATGCCATCGGCGAGGGAGTGCACGCGGCATACGACGAGATCTTGGTTCCCGCCGGCATGGACGATGTGGCCATCTGCACCGAGATGGGCCGCTTTATGATGGGCCCCTACGGCTGTCTGGTCACCAAGGCCATCCACGAAAAGCAGATCTACAAGGACTATATCGGTGTCGACGCAAGCGCGGTCGATCTGATCCGCCCTGCCATGTATGGCGCCTACCACCACATTACGGTGATGGGCCAGCCGGGTGGCTCCGACAAGACCGCGGCGCCTGTCACAAACACGTACGACATTACGGGCAATCTGTGCGAGAACAACGACAAGTTCGCCATCGATCGTGAGCTGCCGCATATCGACATGGGCGACCTGCTTGTGATCCACGATACCGGCGCGCATGGCTACTCCATGGGCTACAACTACAACGGACGCCTGCGCTCCGCCGAGGTGCTGCTGCGCCCCGACGGCTCGGCCGACCTCATCCGCCGCGCCGAGCGCCCGGGCGATTATTTTGCCACACTCGATGTGCTGCCGTGCGGCCGAGAGCTGCTGGCCAAGTCGCGCGCCGAAAGTGCTCGCCGTCGCGCTCAGGACGAGCGCTTGACCGTCGCCGCCCAATGGAATAAGCGCATCCAGATCGCGGAAGCGAAGGTGAAGAACATGGATATCCGCAACCTCGAGGGCTCAATCGTCGCCCTTGTTACGCCGTTTAAAAAGGACGGCAGCGTCGACTTTGACGCACTCGAGCGCCTTATCGATTTCCACCTGCAAAATGGCACTGACGCCATCCTCACCCTGGGTACCACCGGAGAGAGTGCCACGATGACCGACGACGAGGACAACTCCGTTGTCGCCGCAGTTGTCAAGCAGGTTGCGGGCCGCGTCCCCGTCATCGCCGGCTCGGGCTCCAACTCCACGCAGACCATGCTCACCAAGTCGCTCACCTACCAGGGCCTGGGTGCCGATGGTCTGCTGCTCATTACCCCCTACTACAACAAGTCTAACGAAGAGGGCGTCTACCAGCACTTTAAGACCGTGGCCGACGCCGTGGACATCCCCTGCATTCTGTACAACATCCCCGGCCGCTGTGGCTGCGGTATCAGCGAGCACAACGTAGAGCGCTTGGCCGCACACCCCAACATCATGGGCATCAAGGAGGCCTCGGGCAACGTCGCCTACGCGGCC
Source organism: Collinsella sp. AF36-3AT (assembly GCF_003475205.1). Taxonomy (NCBI): domain Bacteria; kingdom Bacillati; phylum Actinomycetota; class Coriobacteriia; order Coriobacteriales; family Coriobacteriaceae; genus Collinsella; species Collinsella sp. AF36-3AT. The sequence continues at coordinate 42,920 of NZ_QROZ01000006.1, forward strand.
AAGATCGCCCACCTGCTGTCCGATGACTTCCGCATGTACTCGGGCGAGGATGCACTCACCGTGCCGCTCATGAGCCTAGGCGCTTCGGGTGCCATCAGCGTGTGGGCCGACGTACAGCCGCAGCTCGTGCACGACATGTGCCGCGCCTATCTGGACGGTGACGTAGCGCGCGCCCGCGATATCCAGATTGCCGGCCAGCCGCTCATCAACGCCCTCTTTAGCGAGGTCAACCCCATCCCCGTTAAAGAAGCGCTCGCCCAGATGGGTATGATCGAGGCAAACTACCGCATGCCGCTGTGCCCCATGGCCGACGATACGCGTGCCGCACTTACCGATGCTCTGAAGGGAGCTGGTCTGCTTGATTAAGACCGTCATTATGGGAACGGGTCGCATGGGCTCGCTCATCCGCACCACTGCCGAGGGTATTGTCGATACCGCCGGACAGCCCGTTTTCGACATTGTGGCCCAGATCGGTTTTGACCTGTCTGAGCTCGAAAGCGCCCCGGCAGCCGACGTCATCATCGACTTCTCGAATGTCGTGACCTTCGATGCCGTCGTTGCCTATGTCGAGCGTACAGGCGCGGCGTTGGTCTCGGGCACCACGGGCTATACGCCCGAGCAGATGGATCGCCTGCGCGAGCTAGGTCAGAGCGCCCGTGTCATGCACTCCGGCAACTACTCCATCGGCATCGCGGCCCTGCGTCATCTGGTGGCACAGGCCACGCGCGAACTGCCCGGCTTTGACTGCGAGATCGTCGAGACGCACCACAACCAAAAGGTCGATGCCCCCAGCGGTACCGCCAAGCTGCTGCTCGATGCCGTTGTCGAAGCCGAGCCCGAGGCAGGCTACCACCCCGTCTATGGCCGCGAGGGCATGTGCGGCGCGCGCGACCCCAAGGAGATCGGCATGCACTCGCTGCGCGGTGGCACCGTTGCCGGCGTTCACGAGGTGAGCTTCTTTGGTCAGGACGAGGAGGTCACGCTCGCGCATCGCGCCACGAGCCGTCAGATCTTTGTCAACGGCGCCCTGGCAGCCGCGCAGAAGCTCGTCACCCGCGAGCACGGCTTCTATACGTTCGACCAGGTCATGTTTGCCTAACCAACTATCTACCGTACCCACGCAAAGGAGAAACAGCATATGAGTAACGCAGCCGAGATGGATGCCCAGGAGATCATCAATTACATCGCCACCGCGCCTAAAAAGACGCCCGTCAAGCTGTATGTGCGCGAGAAGCCCGGCATGAAGGTTGCCTGGGGCGATGCGCACGTCTACGGCGGCCGTCGCGGCAAGACCGTCTTTGGCGACTGGGATGAGCTCAAGGCAATCCTCGACGCTAACGCCGACTCCATCGACTACTACGACGTAGAGAACGATTGCCGCAACTCCGCCGTGCCCATGCTCGACCTCAAGGGCATCAACGCCCGCATTGAGCCGGGCGCGATCATCCGCGATCGCGTCGAAATCGGCGACCGCGCCGTCATCATGATGGGCGCCATCATCAACATCGGCTCCGTCATTGGTGAAGGCTCCATGATCGACATGGGCGCCGTGCTGGGCGGCCGCGCCACCGTGGGCAAGAACTGCCACATCGGCGCCGGCACCGTGCTGGCAGGTGTCGTGGAGCCCGCAAGCGCCACGCCCGTCATCATCGAGGACGATGTCATGATCGGCGCAAACGCCGTGGTCCTGGAAGGCGTGCGCGTGGGCAAGGGCGCTGTTGTCGCCGCCGGCGCCGTGTGCGTCGAGGACGTCCCCGCCGGCGCCGTCGTGGCCGGTGTCCCCGCCCGCGTCATCAAGATGCGCGACGAGAAGACCGACAGCAAGACCGGCCTCGAGGAAGGTCTGCGCCAGCTGTAATTGTTACGCGGTTTTACCAAACCGCGTAACGGCTCGACGCTGCAAACGCCCCTAAGCGGCAATCTGACGTTCAATCGTCGGTCGCGTACCGAAGTACGCTTCCCTCCTCTTTCACGTCACCTTGCTCGCCTAGGGGCGTTTTCGCTGACGTATGCTCAGTCTGCAACTCAATTCAGCTCCAAGCAAAAAGGCCGAAGTCCCGAAGGGTTTCGACCTTTGTTTTTCTGCAGCGTCCAAGCGCAGTTTATCTATTCTCGATGCTGCCGATGTTTTTGAGCTCGATGGAAATGAGGCCGTTGGGCTCGTTGACGAACTCGATGTACTCGGAGTTCGAGCCCATCTCGGCCGGAAAGCTGATCTCGATGCCCGTATCGGTACGAATCTTGTGGTTGCGCACGGCCGCACGCTCGACCTGCTTGCGCTCCACGGGCACACGCTCGGGCACCTTCTCTTCGGTCAGCGCCGCGCGTACGCTCTCCTTGATGACCGGCTCGTCCTCAAAGACCTCATCGACGATATCCCAGGGCGGCAGCTCCTCGTCATCCTCAACCTTCTCGGCAACGGCAGCCTTAACCTTAGCGAGCGCTACGGCCGTATTGGCACCGTGCTCCTCGGCGACTTCCTCGACCACGCGCGTCACGGTGTCGATGACCTCCTTGCCCGACACGCCCGTATCGCACTGCAGCAGACCGTCGGGAATGAGCATGCGGTCTTCGCCGGCAATCTTGCGCTTCTTGTCCACATAGCCGATCTCCATGGTGCTCGCACGCACGATGGCATAGCTTGGCACCTTTTGGGAAGGATTCGGCAGGATAGCATAGTGGCGCGCGATGTCGTTGCGTACCTCGCCCTCCTCGCGGCCCACCTCGTGCATAAAGGCCTGCTTGGAGCCCAGCAGCATCACGGCAAACCAGCGGGCATCCTCATCGTCGTCAAAGTCGGCCACGAGCACATCGGTGGACTCGGCTTTTTCGGCCTTGGTAAGCTCGGAGGAAATGAACTCCGCAATCTGCTGCGACAGGTCTACGAACTCGCGCTCGCCAAAGAAATAGCCCTTGAGCTCGCCGCCAAACGCAGAGTTCTCGGCAAACGCGGCGCGTTTATTGTCGGCCGAGGTACGTGCGCGGCGCAGATGCGTGGTCACGAAGTTGCGCACGGTACGGCTCTCGATATCGAGCTCGCGCTGGCTCATAACGTTGACGGCAGAGTCAAAGTCCAGGATATGCAGAATCGCATGATTGATTTTCATATACGGCATTCCGTTCTAGATTGAATTGAGCACGAACCAGTATAGCGGTCGAGCCCGCCCCAGGCGCATCGAAGATTGGTGCATCGGGGACAGGTTGCTTTGCACCAATGGCTAGCGCAGGAGCTCGGACTGCCATACCTCGAGCTGTTCTGCCAGGCTCTTACCACTAGAAGGCACGCTGAACTCGGGACGTTTGGGCAGCAGCGCACACTTAAGAATTGCCACGATGGTCTGCGAGACAAAGCGTCGCGTATCCTTGTCAAACCCTTGCGCAGCCTGGAGCATCACGGGCAGGCTCTCGCGCAGATTCCCAGCGATATCCGCAAACCGCTCAGCACCCGTAGCCTCAAACACGGAGAACAACGCATCTACAAAACGCTCGCGCTCGCTAGGCGAAACTGCAAGCAGCATCTCGCGAATGGAGCCATCAACGTATCGAGCACCGGCGGACAGGCGCTCACAGTACACGAAGTCGCGACCATCAACCACCCAGCTAAAGGGATTGTGCTGCAGCAGGCTGAACTCGGTGCTCTCAACGATGGCATAGTCCTCCTGCGTCTCGAACATCATGCCAAAGATCGACGACCGAGGTAGCGTCTTGTCGATTCGACCGGAAAGATCGGCAAAGGCGTTGCCGTTCAGAAACTCCTCGACGAAACCCGGACCATCATGGGAATACGCCTGTTCGATTCGCGCACGGGCGACATCGGAGCACATCGCCGCACCGTACACCGCAAGGTTTCCACCCTTGGAATGACCTCCGCACAAAAGCGGCCCGTCAATCGCATCCGCCGCCTCGTCCACATAACGCGCCGCGGATTCCTGGGCCGGCACAGGATACCGGAACGCCATGTTAAAGTCCTCTTTCCAGCCCACAATCGTGCTGTCGGTCCCCCGGAAGGAAAGATAGCTAAACCCCGCCGGAAACCGGAACGCCATGGCTGCAAACTGCTCTGTCGCCACCACATCGCTCACGGCACGATAGCCGCAAACGTGCACGCCACGGTAGCGAGGACTTGCTGCCACGGCCTCCAGCAAGGCCTTGCTCCCCTCCGGGTCCCACAAGTCGTCAATCATGTCCCGGTAGCACTCGGCACGCAGCAGCTCGCGTACGTCTAGGCCCTGCCAGTTCGTCAGCTCCGCCATATCACCCGGCAAACGCAAATAGGACAACCACGCAAAGACGAGGCTATCCACCGCGCAGAACGGCCTCTCCTCAAACGGATCAAACGCCGTCTGGGCATAGGTTAAAAAATTAGGCGAATCCGACATGGCCCTCCCATCAACTATGGTGCATTGGGGCAACTATGGTGCATTGGGGTCAGGTTACTTTGCACCAAAAAGGCGCCCGGGCCGTGTGGACCCGGACGCCTTCATTGTAGCTTTTCGCTCTAGCGAGCTTGATTTAGCAGGAGAAGTCGACGCTGTCGATGATATCCTTGAGGGCCTTGGCGGAGGCGGTGAGCTCATGCTGCTCGTCATCGTTCAGCGGCACGGGGACGCGACAGACGACGCCGTCGCGGCCAACGACCGTCGGCATGGAGATGGCAAGATCGGACAGGCCATACTCGCCCACCATGAGCGAGGAGACGGGCAGAACGGTCTGCTCATCGCGCATGACGGCGGTGCAGATGCGCTTGACGGCCATGGCGACGCCATAGTAGGTGGCGTGCTTCTTCTCGATGATGGTGTAGGCGGAGTTCTTGACGTCCTCGGCGATGCGCTTCTCGGCAGCCTCATGCTCCAGATGACCGTGAAGCTCGCAGAAAGTGTTCAGCGGCACGCCGGCAACCTGGGCGCTGGACCAAGCGACAAACTCAGAGTCGCCGTGCTCACCCATGACATAGGCCTGGACATCGCGCGGGTCAACCTCGACGTGGGCACCAAGCATCTGCTGCAGACGGCCAGTGTCGAGCACGGTGCCGGAGCCGATGACATGGCCCTCGGGCAGGCCGGACATCTTGATGGCGGCATAGGTCAGAACATCGACCGGGTTGGAGACAATGAGCAGAATGCCGTCGAAGCCAGACTTCTTAATTTCGGGAATGATGGACTTAAAGATGTTGACGTTCTTGTTGACCAGGTCCAGGCGAGTCTCACCGGGCTTCTGGGCAGCGCCAGCGGTGACGACGATCATGGCGGCGTCGGCGACATCGGAATAATCGCCGGCGTAGATCTTCATCGGCTCGGCAAACGTCATGCCGTGCGCGATATCCAGGGCCTCACCCTCGGCGCGGTTCTTGTCCACGTCGATGAGGACCATCTCGGAGAACAGACCACTCTGCATCAGCGCGAACGCCGAAGACGAACCAACGAAACCGCAGCCGACAATAGCGACCTTCTTCTCGTTAACCATTAGAAACTCCCATCTCTCTCCACAAACAAGCCGCCCGGGAACGACCCGAGCGGCTTGCCGTAATCCCAATACATCCAATCGGGACTTTGATTATGCTCCTATTCGCAGCCAAAAATCGACCGTTTGCCGAAATTGTTTGCAGGATTCGTAAAATAACTGCACGAAATCGGTTTCGAGCTATTGACGAGCGGAATAGCTTTCTAATACAGGCCCGCCTCGCGAATGGCCTCGACAGCCAAAGCGATCTGATCGGGCGGCAGGACCAGCGCCATGCGCACATGCCCCTCACCCGAAGGACCAAAGCTCGCGCCCGGCGTCACCACAACGCCGGCCTTCTCCATAAGCTCCTCGCAAAACGCCATGGAATCGGTGCGACCACCGGGAAGCTTGGCCCACACAAACATAGAGCCATGCGCGTTGGGACGCTCCCAGCCCAAGCCCTCAAGACCGTCGCACAGGGCATCGCGGCGCTCCTGGTACTTCAGACGCTGCGCCTCGACCTCATCGCGCGGACCGTTCAGGCAGGCGATAGCAGCCTTCTGGATCGGGAAGAACATACCAAAGTCGATCTGGCCGCGCAGCTTGGCAAAGGCAGAGACCACGTCCTCGCGGCCGACCAAAAAGCCGATACGCGCACCGGTAACGTTAAACGACTTGGAAAGCGAGAAGAACTCCACGCCCACCTCAAGCGCACCAGGATACTGCAAGAAGCTTCCGCCCGGCTCGCCGTCGAACACGATGTCGGAGTACGCGTTGTCATGGACGATGAGCAGGTCGTGCTCGCGGGCGAAAGCGATGATCTCCTCGTAGACCTCGGGCGTGCCCACCGAGCCGACCGGGTTGGCGGGCAACGACACGATCATATACTTGGCACGATCGGCCACCTCGGGATCGATGCCCGCCACATAGGGCAGGTAATTATGCTCGGCGACCAACGGATAGTACTCGAGCTTGGCATCGGCAATCTTGGCGCCCGCCTCAAAGACCGGGTAGCACGGATCGGGAACCAAAATGGTGTCACCCGGATCGAGCAGGGCCAGGCCCAAATGGCCCACGCCCTCCTGCGTGCCGTTGCACGACTGCACCATAGACGGCGTAATGCCCGAAACGCCAAAGCGGCGCTCATAGTAATCGCACACGGCTTGCTTGAGTTCGGGCAGGTCGCGCAGGGCATACTTCCACATCTCGGGGTCCTGGGCCGCTTGCGTGAGCGCCTCGACCACGTGGTCGTACGGCTTAAAGTCGGGCGTGCCCACGCTCATGTTGTAAATGGTCTTGCCCTGAGCCTTCAGCGCAAGCAGTTTGTTGTTGAGCGAGGCGAAGACCTCCGCGCCAAAGCGGTCGAGACGCTGCGATGCCTGCATGGTGCCACCTTTCGATATGAAAAACGCGGCGCTCCGACAAGAGCGCCGCGCGATACGGGCCATCAGATTGCAAAAGTGTAACGCTTGCACCCGCTGTTTTGGTTCAATTTGGCAACCTTAGTCCATCGGATTGAGCGCGTCAATCTGGGCGAGCCACAGGCGCGAGCTGGCGTCACTCGGCATGCGCCAATCGCCGCGCGGGCTGAGCGTGACCGAGCCCACCTTGGGGCCATCGGGCAGGCAGCTGCGCTTAAACTGCTGGGCAAAGAAGCGACGGTAGAACGTGCGTAGCCACGTGTGAATGGTCTTGACGTCGTAGACGCCCTCGAAGCTCTTGAGCGCCATGCGGTAGATCTTGCCCGGCTCAAAGCCAAAACGCAGCAGGTAGTAGAGGAAGTAGTCGTGCAGCTCGTACGGGCCCACCAGGTCCTCAGTCTTCTGCGCAATCTCGCCGTCGCCCGTAGGCGGCAGGAGCTCGGGGGACACCGGCGTATCGAGGATATCGAGCAAAACCTCGGCAATACGCCCGCCAAAGACATCGGCCGCATAGCGCACCAGATGGCGCACAAGCGTCTTGGGCACGCTCGCGTTGACGGCGTACATGCTCATGTGGTCGCCGTTATAGGTAGCCCAGCCGAGCGCCAGCTCCGACAGGTCGCCCGTGCCGATGACAAAACCGCCAGCCTGGTTGGCCAGATCCATCAGAATCTGCGTACGCTCGCGGGCCTGGCTGTTCTCGTAGGTCACGTCCTGCACGGTCGGATCGTGCTCAATGTCCTTGAAGTGCTGCTCCACAGCCGCGTGGATCGAAACCTCGCGGAAGCTCACGCCCAGGTCGCGAGCGAGCGACTCGGCATTCGACTTAGTGCGATGCGTCGTGCCAAAGCCAGGCATGGAAACCGCCGTGATACCCGTGCGCGGCAGCCCCAGCGCATCGAAGGCACGCACGGTCACAAGCAGCGCCAGCGTGGAGTCCAGACCGCCTGAAAGACCGATGACAGCCGCCTTGGTACCCGTATGGGCAAGACGGGTCTTGAGGCCCGCGGTCTGCAGGTCGAGGATGGTCTCGCAACGCTCGGCCAGGTCACCATGGTCGGCCGGAACAAAGGGTGCGCGGGGGAAGACACGGTCGATGCCGAGTGCATCGCGCAGGACAGGCTCTTCGGCCAACACGCCCTCAAACGAAAACTCAACGGTCGTGGCCTCCGGCGCATCGTCCGCGCGCGTCCACGTCGTCGAGCGACGGCGCTCGGCAACCAGACGGTCAAGGTCAACGTCGACGATGGCCATATCGCAGGTAAGCAGTTTGGTCGCGGCGAGCTTCGAGCCGTTTTCGTAGACGAGGTTCTCGCCCGCAAAGACCATGTCGGTCGTGGACTCGCCCTCACTCGCATCCGCGTAGGCATAGGCACAGTACAGGCGCGCGCTTTGGTTAGAGATAAGGCTGCGGCGGTAATCTGCCTTACCGATGATTTCGTCAGAAGCCGACGGGTTGAGAATCACCGTCGCACCGGCAAGCGCCATCTCGGTCGAAGGGGGCGCCGGCACCCACAGGTCCTCACAGACCTCAACGCCCAGCACCAGGTCCTCGGCGCCCTCATCACAGCAGCGGTAGACAAGCCCCGAGCCAAGCGGCACCGGACCCTGACCGGCAAATTCAACCCACACGGGATCGGCAGGCGCCGGGGCAAACCAGCGGCGCTCGTAGAACTCGCCATAGTTGGGCAGATACTTCTTAGCCGTAAGGCCCAAAAGCTCGCCCGCACAGCACACGGCCGCGCAGTTGTAGATGTTTTCGGCCACCGCAACGGGAAGGCCGACGGTAAAGACAATCGGCAGCTCGCGGGTTTCATCGAGGATATGCACCAGAGCAGCCTCGCAGGCATGCAGCAATGTGCGGTTATGGAACAGATCGGCCGCGGTATAGCCGGTCAGGTTAAGCTCGGGCAGCGCCAGCGCGCGAACGCCGCGCTCGGTAGCCTCGCGAACAGCCGCCAGCGCAACCTCGGCATTGCCCTCGACATCGGCCACGCGAATCCGCGGCGACGCCGCCGCCACACGCAAAAAGCCATCAGACTGAGAAAGGTGAAGATTCATAAGAATGCTCCCGTGCGTAGACGTCATTCACAACAATTAGCAAGCCCTATTGTAGTTCAACCGCCAGGTGTAACCGCATCCCACCAACTTGGTGAGCTATTGATGAGTTGATGGTATCTGTTAAATGTCATGTACGATTCACATCTGGTGGGTACCCTGATGGCTAAACGAAACGAAGCAGATTTACACCGGGAGGACCCCGTATGACAACCAAGTACACCGACGCGCCGCGCACGCGCGTCATGACACCGGCCGCGCTCAACAACGGCGTGCACGAGAACCATTCCATCGGACAGACCATGGCCATCGCGCCCAAAAAGGGCCTGTTCGACGACATTTCCATTCCCCAAATCATCGCCGGCGCCGCAGCTGCTGCCACGAGCGTCGCGCTTGCCTCCAAGATCGGTATCGCCGGATCGGTGATCGGCGCCGCCGTGAGCTCGGTCATCACCGTTGTGTCCTCGCAGGTCTACCGCCACTTTATCTCTGCCAGCGCCGAAGCCCTCAAAGGCACGCACACCGCCGTCGACTACCCCGCCGGCGCCTATGAGCCCGTTGAGTTTGATGCCGAGGAGCACCTGGGCGCCGCGACTACACAGGAGATGCGCCAGATTGCGGGGCGCGCGACCACGGCGCGCGTCGCCCCCAACAGCCTGCGCGCCAAGGCGGCGGCAGAGCGCAGCCAGACGCAAAAGAAGGTCATCATCTTCTCGATCGCCATCGCCATCGTCGCGGTCATCGCCTGCGCCGGTGCCATCCTTATCACCACTGCCGGTGAGGGTCTGGGCGAGCGTCCCGAGCCAATCCTGTCGTCGCGCACGACCGAGAGCGATGCAAATGGCAACACCCAGTCGCAGGATCAGCAGGCACAGACGGACGACACGCAAGACAGCTCTGCCTCTGCCAATTCGTCCTCGAACACCCAAAACCAATCGCAGGGCACCGATTCCTCTACGGCCAACAGTAGCTCGCCGTCCGGCACGACCAACTCAAGCCAAACGGCTGACGGTTCGCAGTCGAGCACGGGCGACCAGACGAGCGACACCACTTCGGGAACGGGCACAGCAGACAGCAGTAACACCAACAGCTCGAACAGCTCGAGCGGAACCGCGTCCGGCACGGCATCTGGCAACTCGAGCCAAGGCACGGCATCGGGCAACTAAGCACATTTGCCTCTCACAGATAACCGACCTGTACAACGGGCGCGAACCGGCAACGGTCGCGCCCGTTTGCCTTGGGCGCCGTCATGGCGAGCGCCATGCGATGGTAAGATGCTTTACATGTGTAAAGAGGAGATTTGCCATGAGCAAGACAATGGTTACGCCCACGCTTTCGCTGGGCAACCACATCTATCTGTATCGCCTGCTGCGCGATGCGATTGGATGCGGCAAGCAAACGTTTATGACGCAGGTCGAAGAGGCACTCGCCGCTGGCGACATGGCCGCTTATGACCTGGGCTTCGAGTCCACGCGCGAGCTGCTCGAGGAGCTCGACGACTGCATTAAGCTGACCGTCTTTAAGGGCGGTCGCCTGTATGCCACCGTCATCGCCAACGAGGCCTGGGATGCCGCCCTTGCCAAGGGCGAGGACAAGCCCAAGGCAGCCAAGGGCGCCAAGCAGTCCTACAAAAGAAAAAGCGCGGCGAGAAGGACCTGAAGGCCGTGCGCCCCAAGCACGTTAAGCGTCCTGAGCCCGAGCCCGTGGTTGAAGCTGTGCCGAAGCCCGAGCCCGAGGCAGAGATCGAAGTCGCTATTGAGGCAGCAGCAGAAGCCGAACCCGAAATCGCCGCCACGACCGATCCCGAAGTCATATCCGAGCAGAAAGCAACTGTGGAGCTCAACGAAGCGCCCAAGTCGACAACCGAAGAAGCCGCTGACCAACCCGAGACGCCTGCGCTCCAAAACAGCGATGTCTTTGGCAACGAGGCCGAGGACGATCAGCCCGAAGAACTCGCAGAACAGGACGCTACCGAGGCGGCATCGGAGCCCGAGGCACCGCAGCCCGCCATCTCGCTCACGGTCGTCTATGACCCCGAGAACGCCAACGCCGGCATCACCACCATGGCATCCACGCCGGTCGAGACAAAGCCGTCTGTCGAGGCAGAGGACGCCCCGCAAGCCGACGCCAAAACCGAGACTGAAGACACATCCGTCTCCGTGGAACCGACAGATTCCGCAGTTAAGCCAGAACCGGCGCCCGAGTCTGCACCCGTCATCGAGTCCGCATCCGCACCTGTCAATGACCAAATTCCCGCACCGGTACCGGCTTCGGTACCCGCAGCAGCACCGGCCCCCGCACCCACAGCACCGACCATCCCCGAGGACTTCCCCGTCGATTTCGCAACCGAGGTCTTCTGCCCCGGCCCGTTGCTACACCAGCTGTCGACCTATCTCCCCTACGGCGCCGACACGCTCGGCATCGTCGGCGAGTACTACTGGATCGCCCGCGAACGCGGCACCATCGAGGCCGCGCGAAACCGCGCAATCTTCCCCCTGCGCTACACGCAGGCCGGCGAGCGCCACGAAGTCACCGTGCGCATCCGCCGCAACACCACCGGAGGCCTCGGAGCCACCTGGACCGTCGACAAGGTTGAAGAATCCAACGAATAGCAAAATGCGGCGAACGTCACAAAAACGTTCGCCGCATTTTTTTATTTTCCCAGGTTGAGCATAAGTTCGTGTGACAAAGGGGCTGTCCCTTTGCCACATCAAACTAGTCCCTGGTAAGTTTCCTGTGGATACGATGCGGCTGGGCTGCGTCCTCGCCCAGGCGCTCGATACGGTTGGCCTGATAGGCCTCAAAGTTGCCCTCAAACCAATACCAGTTGCCCGGGTTCTCGTCGGTGCCTTCCCACGCCAGGATGTGCGTGGCGACGCGGTCCAAGAACATACGGTCGTGGCTAATGACCACCGAGCAGCCCGGGAACTCGAGCAGCGCCGCCTCGAGCGAGGACAGCGTCTCGACGTCGAGGTCGTTCGTGGGCTCGTCGAGGAGCAGCAGGTTGCCGCCCTGCTTGAGCGTAAGCGCCAAGTTCAGACGGTTGCGCTCGCCACCGGAGAGCACGCCAGCGCGCTTCTGCTGGTCCTGGCCCTTAAAGCCAAAGCTCGCCACGTACGCGCGGCTCGGAACCTCGGTCTCGCCGACCATCATGTGGTCCAGGCCGTCCGAGACGACCTCCCACAGGTTCTTATCGGGGTCGATGCCGGAACGGTTCTGGTCGACGTAAGAAATCTTGACGGTCTCGCCCACCTCGAGCTCGCCCGAAGTCAGCGGCTCCAGGCCCACAATCGTCTTGAACAGCGTGGTCTTACCGACACCGTTGGGGCCGATAACGCCCACGATGCCGTTGCGCGGCAGGGTGAACGAAAGGTCATCGATGAGCACGCGGCCATCGAACTCCTTGTGCAGATGATGGGCCTCGAGCACCTTGTTGCCCAGACGCGGGCCCACAGGGATGCGGATGTCGGTCCAGTCGAGTTTCTGGCTGGCGCGGGCCTCGGCCTCCATCTCCTCGTAGCGAGCCAGACGGGCCTTGTTCTTGGCCTGGCGAGCCTTGGGCGAGCTGCGTACCCACTCGAGCTCGGCCTCCATGCGCTTGGCGAGCTTGGCGTCGCGGTTGCCCTGAGCCTCGATACGGGCGGCCTTGGTCTCCAGATACGTGGAGTAGTTGCCCTTGTAGGGATAAAGGTGGCCGCGGTCGACCTCGCAGATCCACTCGGCAACGTTATCCAGGAAGTAGCGATCATGCGTGACGGCAAGCACCGCGCCCTGATAGTTGTGCAGGAAGTGCTCGAGCCACAGGATCGATTCGGCGTCCAGGTGGTTCGTGGGCTCGTCGAGCAGCAGCAGGTCGGGAGCCTCGAGCAGCAGCTTGCACAGGGCCACGCGACGGCGCTCGCCGCCGGAAAGCACGTTGACCGGCATGTCGGAATCGGGCAGCTGCAGGGCGTCCATGGCCTGACCGAGCTTGGAATCGATATCCCAGCCGTCGGCGGCGTCGATCTCGTCCTGGAGCTTGCCCATCTCGGCCATGAGGGCGTCCATATCGCAATCCGGGTCGCACATCTCCTCGCCGATCTTGTTGAAGCGATCGACCTTGGCAATCATATCGCCAAACGCCATGCGCACGTTCTCGATGACGGTCTTGTCGTCATCGAGCGGCGGCTCCTGCTGCAGGATGCCCACGGTGTAGCCGGGGGTAAGCCTGGCATCGCCGTTGGAGACTTCCTCGATACCGGCCATGATCTTGAGCAGGGTCGACTTACCCATGCCGTTGGGGCCCACGACGCCGATCTTGGCACCGGGGTAGAAGCTCAAGGTCACGTCGTCAAGGATTACCTTGTCGCCATGGGCCTTACGAGCCTGATACATCTGGTAGATAAACTCCGCCATTTGCCTGTTTTATCCTTTCTACCTTCTGTTTCCCTATTCTTGATTCGCTTTAGTGGAAACGAAATGAGGAAACCAGCTCTGAAACTAAACGAAAAAGGGGCATGGTTGCCCACACCCCCTAATACTACCTGGGAAAAATCCCCCGGAACATACTATGAACTGCGTACGCTAGTTTTCCGCAACCTTAACGAGCGGCTCGCTGCGATTTGCGCCACAGCAGATACGAATAGACGTAGGCAGCTCCAGCTGAACCAAACGCCAGAACCGCAATCACCGCGGCGACGACTTCACTCGAAAGCACGCTACCCGCCACGCCCATCACAATCAGGCCAACGCCCAGCACCATAAAGCAGGCACCGCCAAAACGCTGCGTACGGCGCCAGTTCTCGGGATCGGCAAGCGCCCAGGGCGTCTTGATACCGAGCGTGTAGTTCTGCTTTACGCGCGGTAAGTAGTTGCCCATACCAATAAAGAGCAAGCCGATAGCGCCTGATACCAGCAAATTGACCGTTCCTACCACCGGCACGATGCCCCACACCGTTAGCTCCCCCAGCCAGCTTATGGCACACATGAGCAGCGTGAAGGCGATTACGAAGCCCTGATAGAACTTACCCGAGGTCCGATACGCCTCGCCCTTGGGGTCAATGCGTGGCACGACGTAGAACATCGCGAGAAGTGCCAGAGGCAACACGCCGAGCGCGGAGGCCATCCAGCTAGGGCCCCAACCGTCGACGGCGCCATTCGCGCCCCAGTGCGTGGGAATCTGCGCCGGCAGGCTCGGCATCACTATCAGATGCGCTGCGACATTGGCAACGCACAGAGCGACCAGTGCAATCCACACGCGCGACGATACCCCCGTGGCGTGAATGCCCTTGTTTTCGTTATTCATCCTTATCACCTTCAGTGTTTGTAAAGCCCATAAACCAGCCAATCAAGTCCTGCATGACGGTGGTATTTAAGCTGTAAACGATGTTTTGGCCATGGCGCTCATCGGTCACCAGCCCGGCGTTTTTAAGCGTTGCCAGATGATGGCTGAGCGACGGTTTGCTTATGTCGAAATGCTCGGCGAGCTCCCCCGCCGTGCAATTGCCCTCGCGCAGCAGTTCTAAAATGCGCCGCCGCGTTGGATCCGCCAGCGCCTTAAAACCTTCTCCCGGCATAGAACCTCCTCTCGCTATCTCTCGCGACGTGCACACTATACTCGATATTTAGATGTTTGTCTAATTATCTAATAGCAATGTTATGTATAGAACATTCGTTCGTTTTTAGATACAATGGGTCCAGAAGCAGATGGGCCAGCTCCCTCTTCCCAAGAAGGAGATGGACTATGAGTATTAACGATGTCCTGACGTTGTTGTTGCTTGTAATCGCGGCTGTGGAGCTCGGCATCCACATTGGAGGTCGAATGAAATAGCCGCCCCCGCGTAATGCGAAGACGGCCACTTCTCACGCTACAAACGTGTTTGGGAGTTGGCCAACCCGCTGCAACGGGTGCCATCTGCTTCATCTTATGCGAATCACTGCCTCATTTCAACAAGCCCCTAGGGCTCAAATGGAATCGCGATAATACCTATAATGGCGATAGCTAAAACACGATTCGCTTCCCCATCGGAGGATGTCTATGACCGAAACCACAGCCGCAACTCCCAACGAGACGCGCGATGCCAAGCTCGAGATCATCATGGGCCGCGAGGCACTCGACAAGCTCGCCGATGCCACGGTGCTGGTACTCGGCTGCGGAGGTGTGGGCTCCAACTGCTGCGAGGCACTCGCCCGCGGCGGCATTGGTCATTTTGTAATTCTGGACAAGGACATCATCGCGCCCAGCAATATCAATCGCCAGGCCATCGCCTTTCACAGCACCATCGGCAAGCGCAAGGTCGATGTTATGGAAGCCATGATCCACGATATCAATCCTGCCGCCACCGTTATCAAACGTACCGAATACCTGCTGAGCGACAACATCGATGATTTCTTCGCGAGCGTTTTGGAGCAGACGGGCGGCAAGCTCGACTACGTCGTCGACGCCATCGACACCATCTCGGCCAAGCTCACCATTGCCAAATATGCTCAAGATCACGACATTCGTTTGGTTAGCTCTATGGGCGGGGCCAACAAGCTGCATCCCGAATGCTTGCGTTTTGCCGATATCTTTGACACCGTGCGCGACCCCATGAGCCGCATCATGCGCAAAGAGTGCAAAAAGCGCGGCATCAAGAGCCTGCACGTGCTGTTTAGCTGCGAGGAATCGGTTAAAACCCAGCCCCGCGACCCTTCCAACATCCACGAGCGCACCGAGCTGGGAACCGCGAGCTTTATGCCGCCCATCATGGGCCAGATGATCGCCGGCGAGGTTATACGCCAGATCAGTGGGCGCGGGTGCGAGCGCGTGCGCGCCGACGGCCAGCGCCTAGATTAACGAGATGTGCCGCAATGACACCGCAGTTATTTGACGCGCACTGCCATCTCGATTTAATGGCTCGCCCGGACGCCGTTGCCGACGAGGCGACGGCGCTGGGCATGGGTCTCTTTGACTGCGGCGTCGATCCGCGCGACTTCGCAAGCGCCAACAAGCGCGCCCGTAGCCGTTCAAACATCTTTGCCGGCATCGGCCTCCATCCCTGGTGGCTCGCCGACGGACGATGCGGTGCCGCCGAAATCAATCTGCTTTGCAAGGTCGCCGCACAAGAGCGCTTTATCGGCGAGGTCGGACTCGACTTTTCCGCGCGCTGTGCCGGAAGCGAGCCGCTACAAACACAGGCGCTCGACCAGCTCTGTAATGCACTCGTGCACTATCCTCTTGCCGGGCGCGTGATATCAATTCACGCTGTTCGTTCGGCAGGAACCGTACTGGACGCCCTTGAGTCATATGGATTACTCACCCCAAGCCCCAACTCCCCCGCCATCATCTTCCACTGGTTTAGCGGCACCTCGAACGAGTTCGACCGTGCGCGAAACGCAGGCTGCTATTTTTCCGTGAACGAGCGGATGCTCGCTACCAAGCGCGGTCGTGAATACGCCCGACAGATCCCACTCGACCGTCTGCTGCTCGAAACCGACGCTCCAGCCGAACCGCAAGCAGATGCAAGCGCGCGACAGCTCATCACATCGCTAAAAAGCGCCTCCCTGCACATCGCCGAACTTAAAAACTGCGCCGAGGAGAGCGTCGAATCAACCGTTTTAGGAAATTCGCACTCCATATTTGACTTCAACTGACCCCGGTGGGCAAAAAACGCCAAATATGAGTACTGCTGCAAAGCTAGTAGCATTATATTGTGACAAAAGAACGCCTTGATAATGTACAGCTGTTCATTATCAAGGCGTTTTAGCATGGCTAAAGCCATATTTAACAGGTTATAATCGCCCCCAGGCGCTCAACCAGGGCCTTAAAAGCATAATTTCCCTGTTACTAAATTAGTGACAGTACTCATATTTGGCATTTTTTGTCCACGAACCCCTAAAGAGCCTCCAACAGACCCCCTAAGAAAGCTCAAGCAGCTCGGGCAGCTGGTCGATAATCTTGTCCGCGGCATCCTGGCTAAAGCCAAAGCGTTCCTCGCGCTTGGCAACGACCGTCAGGCCGGCTCGCTTGCCGGCAGTGATGCCAGGCACCGAATCCTCAACGCAGCAGCAGCGATTCGCGGGCAGCCCCAGCAGGTCCAGCGCATGCAGGTAGATGTCGGGCTCGGGCTTACTCTCCTTAAACTGCTCGCCGCTCACCACATACTCAAAGGCATCCGACAGCCCGCACGCGTTGAGCACTTCCTCGATGCTATCCATGGGAGACGAGCTGGCAAGCGCCACGCGAACGCCACGGCGCGGCAGCTCTCGAATCGTATCCACGGCGCCTGGGTTAATCAAAGCCTGATAGTCGCGCGGACGCTTATGCGCCCACTCGTCCCAACGGGCCAACGCTTCCTCGCCAGTGAAATGCCCCTTACCGGCGCGCTCAAACCAATCGACCAGCATATGCAGGAAGAACTGATGCGAGGTACCGACTTGCCCATTCAACTCCTCTTGAGTCAGGTTAAGCCCAAGCTCCTTGGCAAACGCGGCAGTCTCGCCCAGGTAGTAATACTCGGTATCGACAATGACACCGTCCATGTCAAAGATAACGGCGTCGAACGGAAATGCGGACACGGCACCCTCCCTAACAAAAGGGCGCCCGCAAGCAGGCGCCCAAACCATGCATTAATCGGCGATTCTAACCCAGCAGCTTATCCAGCGCCACTGCAATACCGTCTTCGTTGTTATTGGCGGTTACCATCTGGGCAACTGCCTTAACCTCATCGACGGCGTTGCCCATGGCAACACCGGTGCCGGCCCACTCAATCATGGACTTGTCGTTCTGGCCGTCGCCAAACGAGACGACCTCGCTGGCATCGATACCGAGCTTGGGCAGGGCACCCTCGAGCGCACGGGCTTTGTCGATACCGGGCGCCGTGTACTCAAAGTACCAGTCGGCCGTAAACATGCCCGAAAGCGTCTGGGTAAAGGGCGCATACATCTCCTCGTAATGCGCCTGCAGGTAGGTCGGATCACCCGCCGTCAGCAGCTTGTCCACGGGATAAGTGTCCACGACCTCATGCAAGCTCTCGACCTCGCGAATCTTAAGATCGCACGCATCGCGCTCATACTTGACGATATTCTTCTGCAAGCCGTCAGGCAGCGTGATCATGCAATGGTACGAGTCCTCGACGTGCAAATCGCGACCGAGCGAAATCATAGGGATCACGTCGAAATTGCGCAGATGATCAATCAGACGGTGCAGCTCGTCAGCCGGCATGGCCTGGTCAAAAAGGACCTCATCGGTCTGAGCGTCGACCACATGCGCGCCATTAAAGGCAACTAGCAGACCGTCATGGTTTTGAAGGTCGAGCTCCTGCGCCAAGGCGTGCAACCCCCATGCGGGACGGCCCGAAGCCAAGATGAGCTTAATGCCCGACTCCTGCGTCGCGAGCAGCTTCTCGCGCGTACGCGGGCTGATGACCTTTTGGTCGTTGGTGAGCGTACCGTCGATATCCATTGCGATGGCTTTGATTGCCATATATGCCTCCCTGTCATTGAACAACCTTGTCTGAGCCATCATACAGAACACCCACGGCGGCGCTGTTTGCAACGGGAAAAATGTCATATTGTCCCGAACATGAACGGCGCGCCTTCGACGATTGCGATGCCCGTCGAGGCGCCTCCCGATACATTCCATCCTATCCAAATAGCAAGGGGCCCGTACCCCAACGGATACGGGCCCCTTTCAGCCATAAGCCAACTCAGCCGTAAAGACTACTTGCGATGAGCGCGATAGAACTCGATGAGCGCCTGGGTCGAAGCGTCCTGCTCGGCCTTGGCGGCGTCGTCGTGGAAGGCCGGGGTGATCTGCTTGGCAAGCTGCTTGCCCAGCTCGACGCCCCACTGGTCGTAGGAGTCGATGCCCCAGACCGTGCCCTCGACAAACGTGATGTGCTCGTACAGGGCGATGAGCTCGCCGAGTGCGAACGGGGTCAGCGTGTCGCCGAAGATCGAGGTCGTCGGACGGTTGCCCTCAAAGCAGCGGGCCGGGACGATCTGCTCGGGCGTGCCCTCGGCACGAACCTCGTCGGCCGTCTTACCAAAGGCGAGCGCCTTGGTCTGGGCCAGGAAGTTGCCCAGGAACAGCTCGTGGACGTCCTGGCCGCTGTCGGTTGCGGGGTTGGCAGTGTTGGCGAAAGCGATAAAGTCGGCCGGGACCACCACGGTGCCCTGGTGCAGCAGCTGGTAGAAGGCGTGCTGACCGTTGGTACCGGGCTCGCCCCAGAAGATCTCACCGGTATCGGAGGTCACAGCGCTGCCGTCCCAGCGGACGTGCTTGCCGTTGGACTCCATGGTGAGCTGTTGCAGGTAGGCCGGGAAGCGGTGCAGATACTGGCAGTACGGCAGCACGGCGTGGCTCTTGGAACCGAAGAAGTTGACGTACCAGACGTTGAGCAGGCCCATCAGCGCGACGGCGTTGTTCTCGAGCGGGGTGTTGCAGAAGTACTCGTCGATGGCGTGGAAGCCCTCAAGGAACTGCTGGAAGCGCTCGGGGCCGAGCACGACGATCAGCGACAGGCCCACGGCGGAGTCGACAGAGTAGCGGCCGCCGACCCAGTTCCAGAAACCAAAAGCGTTGGCGGGGTCGATGCCGAAGGCCTCGACCTTCTCGAGTGCGGTGGAAACGGCGACAAAGTGCTTGGCCACGGCCTCGGCGTTCTGCTCATCGGAGCCGTCGATGGCACCCTGAGCCTTGAGCTGCTCGAGCATCCAGGTCTTGACCTCACGAGCGTTGGTGAGGGTCTCGAGCGTGGTGAAAGTCTTGGAGACGATAATCACGAGCGTGGTCTCGGGATCGAGGCCCTTGAGCTTCTCTGCCTGATCGTTGGGGTCGATGTTGGAGATGTAGCGGCAGTCAATACCGGCGTCGGCGTAGGGACGCAGGGCCTCGTAGGCCATGACCGGGCCCAGATCGGAGCCGCCGATGCCGATGGACACCAGGTGCTCGATCTTTTTGCCGGTAACACCCTTCCACTCACCGGAGCGCACGCGCTCGGCGAAGGCATACATGCGGTCGAGAACCTCGTGCACGTCGGCGACGACGTCCTGGCCGTCGACGATGAGCTGGCCCTTCTCGCTTGCCGGGCGGCGCAGCGCGGTGTGCAGGACGGCGCGGTCCTCGGTGGTGTTGATGTGCTCGCCGGAGAACATGGCGTCGCGGCGCTCCTCGAGCTTCACCTCGCGGGCAAGATCGCACAGCAGCTTGACGGTCTCATCAGTCACCAGGTTCTTGGACAGGTCGAAGTGCAGGTCACCGGCGTCAAAGCTCAGCTTGTTCACGCGCTCGGCATCGGCGGCGAACCAGGCCTTGAGGTCGATACCCTCGGCCTCGAGCTTCTCCTGATGGGCCTCGAGCGCCTTCCAAGCGGCAGTCGACGTAGCATCGATAGGTGCGGCAACAGTTGCCATAGAGTCCTCCTCAGCATACGGGCGCACGCCTCCATGCGCCCGGACATTCAGATGCCACTATTCTAGCGCAGGTCAAGACTATAATCAGCGAGCGTTGCCAATCGGCCCCCAAACGGCAACCGACCAAAAAGGGACAGGTTTAATTTGGCAGGTCAAACGCTTTACCAATCAAAAATAACCTATCCCTTTATGCCAAATATTAGGCCGCAGCGCAGACGCTACCGAGCAACTCACGCAGAGGAGACCCGATGCCCTCCAGCAGTTCGGGCGCGATGATGGCAAAAACGGGAACCTCGCCGGCCCCCACGACGGCAGGCACCTTGCCCTCCGAGACGATACATCCATAAGGGACAAAACCGTCTTCGCCGACATCGAGCGCCGCCATGCGACGGGCGAGCTCGCGCGCAAAGCCGGCAGTATCGGCATCGCCAATCGCCAAGACAAAGTCCACGCCTTCGTCGGTCGCCAGGGCCACGGCTTCGTCGATCAGCTCGTCTCCTCCGTCGCCTTCAACCGAGCCGCAGCGGAAAAGCACGCGCTCGAGCAGGGCGCGATCGAGCGAGCCCAGCGCCGCCGAAACGAGCTCATCACGCGTGTGCTTGTCGCCTCCCAGCACGACCAGTGCCTTGGTGCCGCCATAGTGGGCAACCAATCGCCCGCACCAGCGAGCCACATCCCCATCCGCAACCAAGCGCGTCGGCATACCAAACCCATAGTTGACCATTATCCCCACAACCCTTCCGTGCTTTATGGTGGTATCAATCGTTAGCCTCATGCTACGAAGCGAGCTTTTCCGAGCTGTTTCGCGCTCTTTAGGGCTGCGTTAAAAACCCGATGCAACCGCACGACCATACCTGCCAAATAGGGACAGGTTTTGACGGTGTCCGGTCGAGCAGGTATTATCGAACAGGTATTCGATAAGAACATGTGTTTGATGGGAGGCTCGGATGGAGCACGAGCAGCACACCTACATCTGCATCGACCTCAAGACGTTTTATGCCAGCGTCGAGTGCGTCGATCGTGGGCTCGATCCGCTCACCACCAACCTGGTCGTTGCCGACGAATCGCGCGGACGCACGACCATCTGTCTCGCTATCACGCAGACCATGAAGGACCTCGGGATACACAACCGCTGCCGTCTATTCGAGATTCCCGACGGCATCGACTACATCAAAGCAGTGCCGCGCATGCAACACTACATGGAGGTGTCGGCGCAAATCTACGGCGTCTATCTGGAATACGTCAGCCCCCAGGACGTGCACGTCTACTCCATCGATGAGTGCTTTATCGACGTGACGCCCTATCTGGACCTTTATCACACCGATGCCGAAGGGTTCGCCTGCATGTTGCGCGACGAGGTCTTGGGGCGCACCGGCATCACGGCGACGGTCGGTATCGGCCCCAACCTATTCCAGGCCAAGGTGGCGCTCGACATCACCGCCAAGCACGTAGCCAGCCGCATTGGCGTACTCGACGACGAGATCTTTCGCAAGGAGATCTGGCCCCATCGCCCCATCACCGACATCTGGGGCATCGGCCCCGGCGTGGCGGCCCGTCTCGAGAAATACGGCGTCTACGACCTGATGGGCGTCGCCGCACTCGACGAGAACCTGCTCTACGACGAACTCGGCGTCAACGCCGAATATCTCATCGACCACGCCTTCGGGCGCGAGCCGACAACCATCGCCGATATCCAAGCCTATCGCCCGCAAGCGACCTCGACCACCACAGGACAGGTGCTCTCGAAGGGCTATGCCTACGAGCAGGCCTACACCGTCTTGCGCGAAATGGTCGACAACGCCGTGTTGGATCTAGTCGATAAGCACGTGGTCTGCGACAGCATCTCGCTCTTTGTGGGCTACGCGAGCGAGCGCGCCGACATACGCCGGCTCAACGCCAGCGGCACGGCGCAGTATATAGACGGCTGCGGACACTTGCGCTCGAGCACCTCGGGCATCGAGCCCGCAGCGACCGACGGCCCCGAGCTCGCGCCCCGTGCTCCCAAGCCCGTCCAGCGCGATGACGAAAGGCGTCGCCTGGTGCGCGAAGCGCAGGCAATCGATGGCATCTTTGTGGGAGAGCATGGCGGCAAACCGCGTGGTGGCTATGCCGCACTCTTTGCGCACTCCAACGCCTCGCGAAAGCTGCCCGAGCGCACTAATTCGTTTAAGAAAATCATGGGGTATTTCGATGACCTTTGGGCACAAACGGTCGATCCCAAACGACCGGTCAAGCGCATCAACCTGGGATTTGGCAATCTTGTGCCCGAGGAATTTGCCACCATCGATCTGTTCAGCGATATCGAGGCCGATGAGCGCGAGCGCGACCTGGCGCGCGCCGTCCTGGCCGTGAAAGGCAAGTACGGCAAGAACGCGCTCGTCAAGGGATTAAGCTTTACCGCCGGCGCCACCGCGCGCGAACGCAACGGCCAAGTTGGAGGACATCGTGCCTAAACCCAAGCAGCAGCCCGTGCGCCCGCCGACCGCCTTCGAGCGCCTGGCGGACCCCGAGGGCAGACGCCGCGCCGCCGACCCCAACCTCACTGCCAACGGTGCCGTGCGCGCCAACCGCGCCGCACAGTTTATGCCCTTTGCCGCCCTCACGGGATACTACGAACTCGTGCGCAAGCAGGAAATCACCGTCGAGTCAAAACGTGAGCTCACGGAAGAAAAAGCCCTCGTACTTTCTAAAAAGCTCGAGGGTCTCAAACGTGGCGACTTGGTTCGTGTCACCTATTACGATACATACGGCTATCGCAGCCGCACCGGCATCCTCGACGAGGCGCTCCCCGCCTTCAAGCTCCTCAAGCTCCGAGACATCGCCATCGACTTCGACGACATCCAAGACATCGAACTGCGCGGACGAGCCTAGCCAAGGAAGCGCACCCAGAGCGACGCTTACAGCGTCATGACGTAGTAACCCGCATCTCTCACGGCAGTCTCAAGGACACCGCGATTGATCGGGCGCTTGGAGCGCACACGCGCTGTGTGGTCCGCGTACGTTACCGTAGCCCACACACCATCCAGCGCATTGAGGGCATTGGCTACGTTCTGAGCGCAGCCTTCACAGCTCATGCCGCCGATGAGCAGCTCATCGCTATAGGGATAGTGTGACGCATCGGTATCCACCACAACAACCTTTTTGGCCTTCTTGCCGCTCGCACCATCGCTGCAACAACTCTTCCCGTGTGTCGAAGCGGCAATGCGACGCAGTCCAAAAAACATGCCGACGGCAATGACGGCCAGCACGATGAGATTCGCAGGGTTGAGCAAGTCACTCATGCGCTCCCCTTTCAAGTAGCACTATCTAGATACCCCCATGGGGTGTCCCCATCTTAACCCAAAATCATGTCTGTTCGGTCAATTAGTTTCCCTCTTCAAACTTTTTTGTTGACCATGGCTTACTTTCGTGTATAAGTTTTCCTAGGCTAACAGTTTAGATTCGTAAGGAGCGCCGTGACTCGAACCATAGACATCCCAACGTTTCAGGCAGCAGTCGTGCGCAACTGCTCTCCCACGCTCGCGGGCATCAAGCCGGCATCGCTCTTTACCTATCCAGGCACCTACGCCCACGGGGACGGCTCGACCACAACCGAAACCATCGCAGAACGCCGCGCGCGCCTGCTCAACGTTATCGCCCAGTGCAATCGCGAGCTTGACCCGCTCGGCATCCACCTGAGTGTTTTGGTCTGGCGGCCCTGCGGAGCACTCGTGTACGTGTACCGAGCCAAAAGCCTCGCCACCTATTTCGCAGACCCTCGCGCCCAAACAGCGCTCGCCTCGGAAGGCTACGACACGAGAGACCTTTCGACATGCCTTGTGCATTTGGCATCACGCATCACGCTCGCGAGCAATAACGTCGCGGAATGCGCTTGTAGCCAGACTCGATGCGCACTACCCCAGCAAGCTAGCTGCAGCAACGACTGCACCTGCGAGTTTCCGCACGAAATAGGCTACTTCCTTGGATATCCCTACGACGACGTGCACGAGTTTATCGTCCAGCGCGGCGAGAACTACAAGGTCTTTGGAGCTTGGAAGGTCTACACGAATGTCGAGCAAGCGCTTGCGATGTTTGACGCCTACCGCGCTTGCACTCAATACCTCACCTTTGTCTATCAGCAGGGCTGCAGCTTGGCGCAACTTGCCCAGGCAACCCGATAGAACATAGAAGCCGCGGCAACCTGCCGCACAACTGAAAGGACTCAACATGAGCAAGATCGCCGTCGTCTACTGGAGCGGCACGGGCAACACCGAGGCCATGGCAAACCTCGTCGCCGAAGGCGCCACGTCCGCGGGTGCCGAGACTGAGGTCATCCCCTGCGCCGACTTCTCTGCCGACAAGGCCGCCGAATATGATGCCTTCGCCTTCGGCTGCCCCGCCATGGGCTCCGAGGAGCTTGAGTATGACGAGTTTCAGCCTATGTGGGACGAGGTCAAGGAGACCCTCGGCGACAAGAAGGTCGTCCTCTTTGGCTCCTATTCGTGGGCCGAGGGCGAGTGGATGGACAACTGGAAGGCCGACGCCGACGAGGCCGGCGTCAACGTCGTGGACTCCGTCATTTGCTACGATGCGCCCGACGATGAGGGCGAGGTGGCCTGCAAGGCCCTCGGAGCCGAGCTCGCGTAACGAAACCAGGCCTCCAAAAGAGCCTGTATCACAGCGCATCCCCATCCCTACAAAAGAGCGGGGGCTGGATTCAAGTCCAGCCCCCGCTCTTTTGTAACGGCAGTTACATCAACCGGCTACGAAATATTGCCCAAGAACGCCTTGGTGCGCTCGCTCTTGGGGTGGTCGAAGACCTCGCTCGGCGTACCCTCTTCCACAATGACGCCGCCGTCCATAAAGACGACGCGGTCGGCGACATCGCGGGCAAAGCCCATCTCGTGCGTCACGACGATCATGGTCATGCCGTCGCGTGCCAGGTCGCGCATGACACCCAGGACGTCGCGCACGAGCTCGGGGTCGAGCGCCGAGGTGGCCTCGTCAAAGAGCATGACGTGCGGGTTCATCGACAGGGCGCGGGCGATGGCAACGCGCTGCTGCTGACCGCCCGAGAGCTGGCTCGGCATAAAGTCGATACGCTCGGCAAGACCGACCTTGGTCAGCTCCTCGACGGCAATCTTCTCGGCCTCTTCCTTGCTGCGCTTGAGCACCTTCTGCTGCGCGAGCATGACGTTCTTTTTGACTGAGAGGTGCGGGAACAAATTGAACTGCTGGAACACCATGCCCAGATGCGTGCGCACCTTGTTAAGATCGACGCCCTTGGCGCACACGTCCACACCCTCAACGACAATCGAGCCACTCGTAGGATGCTCAAGACGGTTGATGCAGCGAAGCATCGTCGACTTACCCGAGCCCGAGGGACCCAGAACTACGACGACCTCGCCCTTGTGCACATCCAGATCGATATCGCGCAGGACCACGTTATCGCCAAAGGCCTTCTGGAGGTTCTTGATGCTGACGACGACCTCGTTCGAGTTATTGGTTTCGCTCATGATAGGACCTCCTTACAGACCGGCGATGTGGTCGGCGGGCGTCGCGACGACCTGTCCAGCGCTCTTGGCGGGACGCTTCTTCTTGGTTTCGGCCGTCCCCAGAAGCCTCGCCTCAAGACCGCTCACCAAGCGAGCAAGCGGCAGGGTGATGACCAGGTAGAACAGCGCGGCAACCACATACGGCGTAATGGAACCCGTCGTGGCCACGATGGTACGGGCGTTCATGACGATCTCGACCACGCCCACGGCCGCGAGCAGCGACGTATCCTTGTAAAGCAGGATAAACTCGCTGGTCAGCGTAGGCAGGACATTGCGGAACGTCTGCGGAATCATAACGTAGAGCAGCGTCTGGAAGGCGTTCATGCCCAGCGAGCGCGCGGCCTCGTTCTGGCCCTTGGGGATCGACTGAATACCGGCGCGGAAGATCTCGCACAGGTAGGCGGACGAGTTCATGGCCATGACGATGACGCCCAGCACATAATCGTCAACCTTGACGCCGGCCAGCGGCAGGCCAAAGAACGCGATGTAGATCTGCAGGAACGCCGGCGTACCGCGGATGATATTCACATAGATGCCGGCAAGGCAACGCAGGATGCGCGACTTGGAGATGCGCATGAGTGACAAGGCAAAGCCAAAGGGAATGGCCAACGGAAATGCCACGAGCACGATCGAGAGCGACATGAGGAAGCCTTTGAAGACGATCGGCAGGCTCTGAACCAAAATGACCGGGTTCAGGAACAGGCGAAGGAACATGTTGGAATTCCATGCCTCGACCCACGGCTGCTCCTTAAGGTCGGCCAGGAAGTTATCGAATGCCGTCACGCCCTTAATCTCGACGGAAGGAATCTTGGAGATCTTCTTGGTTGAACCGTCAGCCAACGTGTAGGTGCCGCTAAAATCCTCGTCGCCGCCCTCGACGGGGAAGGTCACGCCGTAGACCTCGACACGGAAAAAACCGCCGGCGGGCGCCGTCTCGCCAAAATCGATCTTGAGCGTCTGGCCGTCGACCTTGCACGTAGGCTTCATGGGCGTACGGTCCATAAGGTCATCGCCCGAGAGCATCGTCAGACGCGTGTCGTCCGCACCAAAGGTCGTGCCGTCGACAAACGTCAGCGAAAGACCGCTCAGTTCCTCATCGGCATCGGCCTGGACCTCCCAAGTGATACGAGTCTCGGTGCCACCGACCACGTCGCTACCCGAACCGGTATTGGGTCGGGCGGTAATCTTTGCGGTCTCAAGTGCCTGAGCAGTCGAGGGCACGCAGGCCCCCGCGCATACCAGGGCGAGCGCCACAGCCAGGGCACAGGCCAGCTTTTGGAGCATCGAGGGCAGTGGATGGCTCTTGCCCATGGCTCCTTGGTTCAATCGAGACAAGGTGGCTCCTAACGTTTAAGTTGCCGACATAACGGGGCAGGATGACGCCCATTCAAGAAACGCAAAGGCCCTCTCCGCCAAAACGGAAAGGGCCCGCGTGCAATCAAGTAGCTATTTTACTTGATGTTGTACTTAGCCATAAGGGCGTCAACGGTACCGTCATCGGTCAGGTCCTTGATGGCCTGGTTGACGTCGTCCTTGAGCTTAGTGTTGCCCTGGTTGATGGCGATGGCGTACTCCTCGCCGGTGCTGATCTGCTTGATGGTCTGGCAGGTGTTGAACTGCTCGGCGGTCAGCTGGCTGGCGACGGAGCGGTTGGTCACCACGGCGTCACCCTTATCGGACTGCAGGGCGCTAAAGCACTCGGTGGCGTCCTTGTAGGGAACAATCTTGGCCTTGGGGAAGTTCTCCTGGGCAAAGGCCTCGGCGGTCGAGCCAGACTGGACGATGATGGTAGCGTCGGCGTTGTTGAGCTTCTCGCTGTAGTTGTCGGCCGTGATGTCGGTGTTATCGACCTTGGTCACGATAGCCTGATCGTCCATGTAGTAGGAATCAGAGAAAGTGACTTCCTTCTCACGCTCGGGCGTGTCGGTGATAGCCGCGATGGAAACGTCATACTTGGCGCCCGAAGCGACGCCCGGAACCAGCGTGTCAAAGTCATTGTTGACATACTCGACATCCAGGCCCAGCTTGTCGCCGATAGCCTTGATGAGCTCAAGGTCAAAGCCCTGATAATCGCCGTTGTCATCCTTGTACTCAAACGGAGCGTACTCGGCAGAGGTGCCGACGGTGAGCGTACCGTCCTTGACGAGTGCATACTCCTTGGAGCCGTCGACCTTCTCGACCTTCGCGTTGTCAGAGCTGCTGGAACCGGCATCGGAACCAGAGGTGGCGTTGGACGAACCACAGCCCGTCAGTGCAAGAGCGAGCGCCATGGCGCCCGTGGCTGCAAACGCGCCAAGCTTCTTGAGCTTCATAATCAGTCTCCTTCCAGTGACCCCGTTTGATTCAGAGGTCTGCAAAAACTGTTGGCTATTATGCACCCGGAATTACGAATCTGCAATGAGAAAACTGATTGAAACAAACCCATAACGTGAATGGAATACTCCACTTAGCAACAGTCATTACTGCTGCAATGACCTTAACAGTTTGATTTCAGCTGCATAACCTGCAAGTTCGTTCGGCGTCTCCAAAATAAATGGAAGTGCACGCAAGCGGCTATTCGATACAATATTCTGCATAACCTGCATACCGCCGCCAAACTCTTCACTACCCAGGTAGCCCTTGCCGATGCACTCGTGGCGATCCTTATGGGCGCCGCAGGGGTTCTTGGAGTCATTGATATGCACGGCGCGCAAGCGCTCGATACCCACCACGCGGTCGAACTCGTCGAGTACGCCGTCCAGGTCATGGATGATGTCGTAGCCAGCATCGCTCACATGGCAGGTGTCCAAACAAACGCCCAGCTTATCGGACAGCTCCGGGCACTTGGCGGCAACGCCCTCGATAATGCGCGCCAGCTCTTCAAAGCTACGGCCCACCTCGGTGCCCTTGCCCGCCATGGTCTCAAGCAATACCGTCGTCTGCTGTCCCTCAAACATCACCTGGCACAGCGTGTCGACAATCATCTGAATGCCGGCGTCTGCCCCCTGTCCCACATGCGCACCGGGATGGAAGTTGTAGTAGTTGCCGGGCAGTGCTTCCAGACGCTGCAAATCTTCCGCCATAGCCTCCAAGGCAAACTCGCGCGCTCGCTCATTAGCGGAGCAGGGGTTATAGGTATACGGGGCATGCGCCACCAGCGGTCCAAAGTCGTTTTGCGCCATAAGCTCGCGCAGAGCCGCCACGTCATCCATGTCAAGGTCTTTTGCCTTGCCACCGCGCGGGTTGCGCGTAAAGAACGCAAAGGTATTGGCACCAATGGACAACGCCGTCTCCCCCATTGCTCGATAGCCCTTCGTCGTCGAAAGATGGCACCCAATCGTCAGCATCTCCAGCTCCCCCTCATCAGTTGCGGTGAAATACGGTCTATTGGTGCCTTATTTTGGCGCAAACAGACCGTATTCCACCGCAAGATATAAAAAGGGGCATCAGGGGCAAGGTCCGCCGACCCCCCCCTTGAGCACCAGCACCGCAGCCTAGAGCGTCAAGCGAATCGCATCGATAATCTGCGCGCAGCGCTGCGTGGCGGCAAGAGGCATAACGGGGCTTTCAAGCTCTCCCGTCTGGACGAGCTGCGTCGCATGCTGAATTTCGCCGTAGAAATCATCGACCTCAAACGGGGCATTAATTTCGAGCATTCGTCCGTCGGAGTACTTCACATGGGCGAGCTCGGGGCGATGGAGGCGCTCGATTTCCACCGAACCCCGTTCGCAGGCAATCGTTAAGCGGCTTTCATATGCTGCTTTGCCGTCGCACACCATATGAATGGGTATACCGCCGACACTCATATGGATCTCATCGGCCCAATCCACGCGGCCGCCTAATACGTCACGCCAGCGAACTTCACGAGACGAAACATCGCACGCACCCGCAAGCAGATCCTCAAACCACCCGACCGCATAGCAGCCCATGTCATATAGACAGCCGCCCTGCAACGGATCGAGCAGATAACTCGAAGGGGGCTCACCATAATCGAGTTTTTGCACGCTTTCGATCGAGACGATACAGCCGAGCTCGCCCGACGCAAGCAAACCCTTCACGCGAGTGCGCATCGGGCAAAACCGATTCTTCATCGCCTCCATAAACAGCACGCCGTGCTCGCGAGAGGCGGAGGAAATCGAGAGAGCCTCTTCCTCACTCAAAACGGCCGGCTTTTCGCACAGCACGGCCTTTCCGGCGCGCAGCGCGCGACAGGCCCAACGCGTATGCATGCCATGCGGAAGAGCCAAGTAGATTGCGTCGACATCGGGGTCGGCAATCAGCGCGTCATAAGCCGCATCGCCGCTACCGTCAGCCGTGGCATAACTGTGCGCGGCATCAATCGAAAACGCCCTGCAAAACCCCTCAACATGCGAAGGGGTGCGACCGGCGGCAGCCACAAGCCGTGCCCCGTCCACCTCCTTGAGCGACGATGCAAATCGATGCGAAATGTGCCCAGCGCCCAAAACGCCCCAACGAACCTCGCGCAAATCATCACATGAATCCCGATGGCCCACGACAGCCCCCTTCAGTTGCGGTGAAATAGTTCCTGTTTAAGCCCCATTCTGCCGCAAACAGGAACTATTCCACCGCAAGTTATAAAAGGGTCATGAGGAGCGCGTTTTGCCGAAGGCCTTGAGCACCGCCGTCACGGGGCCAGGCTGAAAACGGCGGCGTACGTCGTCCAAGCGCCCGGGGATATCGATGTGCTGCGGGCAGTGACGTGCGCATTTGCCGCATTTGACGCAATTGCTCACCAACTTGGGCTCACTCGTCCGCACCGCGCTCGCCGTAAAATACTGCGACAGGCCCGTAAACCAGCTGTGCGCATAGCTTGCGTTGTAGGCGGCGAAACACCCAGGGATATTGATGCCTTTGGGACACGGCATGCAGTAGCCGCAGCCCGTACAGGGCACGCGATTCGATTTCTCAAACTCTCCCAGCACACGCGCGATGGTATCGAGCTGCTCTGTCGTCATCGAATTCGGCAGTGCGCGATCCGCCAATGCCGCGTTCTCGTCCACCTGCGTGGTATCGGTCATGCCCGAAAGCAGCATCGTGACTTGAGGATGGTTCCACACCCACGAAAGGCCCCAGGCGGCAGGAGTGCGCAAATGCGGGTCAGGGGCGCCATCGAGCACAGCGCGGGCCCGCGGCGGCAGCTTGCCCGCTAAACGCCCGCCCAGCAGCGGCTCCATCACAAACACCGCGAGCCCGCGCTCCGCAGCCGCCATGAGTCCCGCCGTCCCCGCTTGGTAGCGCTCTCCAGCGTAGTTGTACTGGATCTGGCAAAAATCCCAGTCATACGCGTCAAGCATCGTGAGGAAGTCCGCCGCACTGCCGTGATACGAAAAACCTATCTGGCGAATACGCCCCGCAGCCTTTTGGTGCGCAATCCAGTCCTCGATGCCCAACGCCACCACGCGCTCCCACTGGGCGGGCGAGGTGATGTTGTGCATAAGGTAGTAGTCGATATGGTCGGTCCGCAAACGGTGCAGCTGCTCGTCAAAAAAGCGGTCGAAATCCTCCGCACATTTGCACGAAGCGTGCGGCAACTTAGTCGCCAGCAACACCCGGTCACGCAGCCCCAAGCGCTCAAGTGAGGCGCCCACGCACACCTCGTTACCGGGATAAAGATACGCAGTATCCAGATAATTAATCCCCTGTTCCACCGCACGGGAAATGATGGCATCGGCCGTCTTCGCATCGGGGTGTCCCGGCGCACCGGGAAATCTCATGCAGCCCAGACCCAGAGCAGATATTCGGTTACCACTTTTGGGGTCAACGCGGTATTGCACGGCCCCTCCTTTCGCCATCAGCGCCCCGGCAAGGCGAAACACAATGGTCACGCGGCCGAAACATCGTGGAATCGCAATCGAGAACGTATCGTAACGCAGCAGAAATCGAGCTGTCACGGCACCGCTTTAACATCAGCAAAAAGCCCGATGAAAGGAGTCAACCATGCCCGCGCTCGACCTTTGGAACCTCGCAACCCAGCTCAAAAGCACCGATTATCGCTGGGTCGACCTCACCCACACGCTCTCATGCGACACCCCGCACTGGTTTGGCTTTAAGCCATTTGAGTCCACCAAGCTCTTCGACTACCTGCCCGGCACGCCCGAGGACATGCTCGCGCCCATGCGCTGCTTCCAGTATTCGGTTGCTTCGCAGTACGGCACCCACGTCGACGCGCCGCGCCACTTCCATGTTGACGGCCGTTCCCTTGGAGAGATTGAACCCATCGAGTTTATGCATCCGCTCTGTGTGATCGACAAACACGAGGAGTGCGCCGCGAATCCCGACTACGTCCTGACCGTCGAGGACCTCAAAGCCTGGGAGGATGAGCACGGTCGCATTCCCAAAGACGCTTTCGTCGCCTTCCGCTCCGACTGGTCCAAGCTCGCCGACCTCGAGAACAAGGACGAGGACGGCCATCCCCACTACCCCGGCTGGAACCTCGACGCCATCAAGTGGCTCGTTGAAGAGCGCAACATCGGCGCCATCGGCCACGAGCCGGCTGACACCGACCCGGCGAGCGTGACCACGCGTGAGGACGCCTACCCCTACCCCGGCGAACAGTACATCCTCTCGGTCGACCGCTATCAGATCGAGGTCATGGACCATCTAGACGAGCTTCCCGCCACGGGCGCCGTCATCTTCTGCACCTTCCCCAAGGTGCGTGATGGCGTCGGATATCCCGCACGTGTCTTTGCGGTCTGCCCCGCGTCATAAGTTCCCATGCGTTTGTTCTTCTAAATACGGCCATCCGGTGCACGCGACATGGCCCGGCGGCATACAATCCATCAGGCGCCCCATACGCGGGCGCCTTTTTATGGGGAGATGATTCACATGCAGATCAACAAGGTCGCCTTCATCGGCAAGGGCGGCGTGGGCCTGCTCTACGGCAGCATGATCGCCCAAGCGCTCGGCAACGACGCCGTCGAATACGTTATGGACGACGCGCGCTTTGAGCGCCACGCAAACGATGCGCTCACCGTCAACGGCAAGCCCTGCGCGCTCAAGTCCGTCCGCGCGAGCGAGGCGACGCCCGTCGACCTGGTCATCCTCACGGTCAAGACAACCGGGCTCGATGTGGCGCTCAAAACCCTGGAAAGCGTCGTGGGACCCGACACGCTGATCGCGTCGCTGTGCAATGGCATCACGAGCGAGCAGAAGATTGCCGAGCGCTTTGGCTGGGAGCACACCGTCCTTGGTATCTGCCAGGGCATGGACGCCGTATTCCTCAACGGGGAGCTCACCTATACCAATGCCGGCGAGATCCGCTTTGGTGCGGCAGCGGGCACCGACCCCGCAACCGTTATCGCCATCGACGAGCTCTACACGCGTTGCGGCATCGCCCATACCGTCGAGCACGACATCGCACATCGCATGTGGGCCAAACTCATGCTCAACGACGGCATCAACCAGACCTGTATGGCCTACGGCGGCACCTACGGAAGCGCTACGGAGCAGGGCTCCGAGCAGCTCCGCAGTTTTGTCTCCGCCATGCGCGAGACGCTTGCAGTCGCCAATGCCGAGGGCATCGAGCTCACCGAGGCAGACCTAACGCAGATGGTGCGTCTCATAAAAGGGCTCGATCCCGCCGGCATGCCCTCGATGGCGCAAGACCGCATCGCTCAACGCAGAACCGAGGTCGAGGAATTTGCGGGTACCATCTGCCGCCTCGCGGCCAAGCACGGTATCCAGGTGCCGCAAAACGAATGGCTCTATTCGCGCATCCGCGAAATCGAGGCCAGCTGGTAACGCCGCCGTACCGCATCCAACAGTCTCAATAGCAAAAACCGCCGCAAAGGGCACTCCCCTTGCGGCGGCTTCCTTCTTCATCTATGGGCAAAACCAGCTTCACAACGGCTAGCGCCGCACCTGCGGCGTCTCGTCCTCGTCATCGCGGCAAAGGGTCACGCCCGCACTTCCCAGCAGCGCTGCTGCGATGAGCGCGCCGACCACAATAGGAGCAGCCCCGCACGAGCCCTGCATGCCTGCGACAAACGCAGCTGTAGGGCCAAGACAGCCAAGTACCAATGCGACGGCGGCGATAGCGATATCTCGAGCGTTCATGAGACCACTTCCTCCACGAGAAAGACCTTATTTCTCATGAACCAGTGTGCCCCGCATGCATACGCCCAGCGTACCGCCACGGTAAGGGCTCTGTTAACTCAAACGCACATAAAGAAAGGGCGGCTTTACGTTGCCTAAAAGCTCAGCAAAGACGCCCGCCCATCATGTGCCTATTTTGCTCTGATGGCAGATTACCAACCGGTATAGTAGTCGGTGGTTCCGGCAGCACAGCCGGAGTCATAGACCTTGCACTCGCCCTTGGAACCGGTAAACGTGGAGCCTTGGGCCTTATCGCCCGCGGCAACGACGTAGTAGCCATCGGAATCGCGCCAAAAGCCCTCGGAATCCTGCGTCCATTCGCCCGTGCGGTGGTGATACAACACGTTGCTGCTGTAATAAGTCTCGCGGCGGCCGTTATAGTTATTGACGCCGCTCGAGCGCGTCAGACCCGAGCCGTTCGCGTAATACGCAGCAGACGTGTAAGACAAGCCGGAGCAGGCGTTGTAATACGAAGCCTGGGCGGCCTCGGCGGCCTCGGCCTCGGCTGCGGCGGCCTCGAGCGCTTCGCGCTTGGCATTCTCAAGCGCAGTGCGCAGCTCATCGAGCTCGGTCGACTTCGTGTCGACCTCCCCCATCGTCAACAGACTACCCGCACCGTCGATACAACCCTGCAGCACAGCGCGCTCGTCATCGGTAGCATAGTCGCCATACATATTCATAATGATCTGAGCGCGCATCTCAAGGGAATCGCGCTTGGCCTCCATCGAGGCGTTCCACTCCTGCATGGAACCATAACCATCGCCGCGATAATCAACGGGCTGTACCAGCGTCGCCTCGGACGGCGTAGATCCAACCGTATCGGACAGTGTTGCCG
Organism: Collinsella sp. AF36-3AT; assembly: GCF_003475205.1. Lineage (NCBI taxonomy): Bacteria > Bacillati > Actinomycetota > Coriobacteriia > Coriobacteriales > Coriobacteriaceae > Collinsella > Collinsella sp. AF36-3AT. Next base: position 77,677 of record NZ_QROZ01000006.1, read on the forward strand.
CGTGGGCATCAGTTGCGCCGGCGCCTGCCAAAAGTGCCACGGTCAGAGCGGCGGAAAGGGCAGCGGCTTTCGGTTTTCGTGAATCGATCCTCATGTAGCTGGAAACCTCCGTAGTGCGTTTTTGCTGCGTTTGAGCTGCGTGTGATTCGATCGCGCTGCATAGTACCTCGAGCAAATCGCGACCTGCGGTTTTACTCAAAAGGCGCACGTCAATTGTGTAAAACTCACATCCTCTCAACAGGAGTTTTCCACAACTCAAATGCATAAAGCATGCCAAAAACCCTGTAATAGCGCCCTTCCTATGCAAAAAAGACGCCTGCGCAACCATTGCTTGCGCAGGCGCCTTGAGCAGGCATTTATGCAGTTATACCTATCGAGTCGCAAGGGGTCCTTGCACAAGTCGCCTTACTCGTCCAGCACGGCGAAGGCCTGCTTCAGATCCCAAATGATGTCCTCGGCGTTCTCGGTACCGATGGAAAGACGGATCGTGGAGGGCGTGATGTTCTGCTCGGCGAGCTCCTCGGCAGAGAGCTGGGAGTGCGTGGTGGTAGCCGGGTGCACGACGAGCGACTTGACGTCGGCCACGTTGGCGAGCAGCGAGAACACCTGCAGATGATCGATGAACTTCCAGGCAGCCTCCTGGCCACCTTTGATCTCGAAGGTGAAGATCGAAGCGCCGCCGTTGGGGAAGTACTTCTGATAGAGCTCGTGATCGGGGTGCTCAGGCAGGCTCGGGTGGTTCACCTTGGCAACGTGGCTGTCGCCGGCAAGGAACTCAACGACCTTCTTGGTGTTCTCGACATGACGGTCAACGCGCAGCGACAGGGTCTCGGTGCCCTGGAGCAGGACCCAGGCGTTGAACGGGCTGATGCAGGCACCCTCGTCACGCAGCAGGATGGCGCGGACATAGGTTGCGAAGGCGGCGGGACCGGCAGCCTCGGCAAACGAGACGCCATGGTAGGAGGGGTTGGGCTCAGCGATCTGGGCGTACTTTCCGCTCGCCTTCCAATCGAAGTTACCGCCGTCGACGATCACACCGCCCAGCGAGGTGCCGTGGCCGCCGATGAACTTGGTTGCGGAGTGGACAACGATGTTGGCGCCATGCTCCAGCGGACGGAACAGATACGGGGTGCCGAAAGTGTTGTCGACGACAACCGGCAGACCGTGCTTCTTGGCGATCTCGGAGATGGCGTCGATGTTGGGGATGTCAGAGTTGGGGTTGCCGAGCGTCTCGAGATAGATGACCGTGGTGTTGTCCTTGATGGCACCCTCAACCTCTTCCAGGTTATGAGCATCGACAAACGTGGTCTCGACGCCAAACTGGGAGAGCGTATGCTCGAGCAGGTTGTAGGAACCGCCGTAGATGGTCTTCTGAGCCACCACGTGGTCACCAGCCTGGGCAAGAGCCTGCAGGGTATAGGTGATGGCAGCGGCACCGGAGGCGACGGCAAGACCGGCCACGCCACCCTCGAGCGCGGCGATACGGTCCTCAAAGACGCCCTGGGTGGAGTTGGTCAGACGGCCGTAGATGTTACCGGCGTCGGCAAGACCAAAGCGATCGGCGGCGTGCTGGGAGTTGCGGAACACATAGCTCGTGGTCTGGTAGATAGGCACGGCGCGGGAGTCGGATGCGGGGTCGGCGCTCTCCTGGCCAACATGAAGCTGCAGGGTATCGAAACCAAAGGTGTGCTCGGGGTTGTTGATGAACTGGCTCATGATGATCTCCTTGATCGAACGAAAGTAAATAAACAAGAGAAAAGTAAGTCGCTGTCTCCTGATCACGCCGACGGGCGCAAACAGGAGCCCGGCATTCGTCTTGGTAAGCAGTTCATATGCGGTCCTCCTTTTGACATCCCGGTTCCGTGGTCGGCTTAATTACCTACCGCCTTTGTGTGTTTTGAATAGTACGAGCATTGTTTCACTCGGTCAATCACTTAAAAGCGCTAACCTGTTATCGGTTTTTTAGATAGCTATCGAAAGGACGGGCACCGATGACACTCCAGCAGCTTCGTTTTCTTATCGCCGTGGCAGAGTCCGGCTCAATCAACGCCGCAGCTCAGCGCCTCTATACCGCTCAGTCCAACATCTCAAACGCCGTCAAAAGCCTAGAACAAGAGCTCCATCTGGAGATCTTTACGCGCTCCAGCCGCGGCGTCACGCTCACCAACGACGGCACCGAGCTTTTGGGCTATGCGCGCCAGGTCGTAGAGCAGGCCGACATGCTCGAGGCACGCTACGAGGACGGTGGCACCCCGCAAGCCCGCCTCGCCATTTCCGCCCAGCACTACGCCTTTTCGGTCGAGGCCTTTGTCAACGTAGTCGAGCGCTGCCGCGACAGCAAGTTCGAGTTCATCATGCGCGAGACCACCACATCGCAGATCATCGATGACGTCCGTGCGTTTCGCAGCGATATCGGCATTCTGTATCTGGATGACTTTAACGCCCGCGTTCTGCAGAAGGCCTTCGCCGATGCCCGCGCAAGCTTCCATCCCCTATTCGACGCGACGGTCCACGTCTTCGTTAGCGAGCGCCACCCGCTCGCACGCCGCCCGCAGCTGTCCCTTGCCGACCTCACGCCCTATACGCGCTACAGCTTTGAGCAGGGAACCTCAAACTCCTTCTATTACGCCGAGGAACCTTTTAGCTATATCCCTTGCGACCGCAACATACGAATCTCGGACCGCGGAACACTTACTAACTTACTTATCACGTCGAACGGTTACACCCTGTCGACCGGTGTCCTCTCCAATGAAATGCAATGGGGCATGGCATCGATCCCGCTAGCAGACGCCCCAACGATGCACGTTGGCTACATCATGCACGACGAGCGCAAGCCCTCTCTCCTCTTGCAGCAATACCTCGACGAGCTCAACCGCATCATCCATGCCAACTAACAGTCGGAAGACGGGGTAGAAATCGTAGATTGCTGGCCCCCGGCGGGCATGGCGCTACAATGGTCACTCACACGAAATGCACTCAACGAAAGGAAGCCCGTGAAGGTCATCATCTATACCGACGGCTCGGCCCGATCAAATCCGGGACGCGGCGGCTACGGCGCCGTGCTCAAATACACCAACCCCGCCGGCAAGACCTTCACCTCCGAGCTTTCGCGCGGCTATGCCAAGACCACCAACAACCGCATGGAACTCATGGCGGTCATCGTGGCGCTCGAGGCGCTCAACCGCCCTTGCGAGGTCGAAGTCCATTCCGATTCGCAGTATGTCGTCAACGCCTTTAACAAGCACTGGATCGACGGCTGGAAAAAGCGCGGATGGAAAACCGCCAACAAGCAACCCGTCAAGAACCGCGACCTGTGGGAGCGCCTACTCACCGCCAAAAGCAAGCACAAGGTTGATTTCATCTGGGTTAAGGGTCACGCCGGTCACGAGCTCAACGAGCGCTGCGATGAGCTCGCCACCACGGCGGCCGACGGCAGCAACCTCGATATCGACGCCGGCTTTAACGAGAGCGACCTGTAATAGCGTTTTCGCGCAGCTTTATATCCCCACGCGCTACACTCATCCTGTAGACCAAACAACGCAAGGGGGACGTATGCTGCGCATCGCGACCATCGGCACATCCATGATCACCGACGACTTTATCCAAGTCGTCAACGCCAACGACCAAGCCGCGTTTGTGGGCACGCTTTCACGCGATGCCAATCGCGGTGCCGCCTTTACCGCCGAGCGCGGTGGCGAGCGAAACTTTACTTCACTCGATGAGCTCGCGGCAGCTGCCGACGTCGACGCCGTCTATATCGGCAGCCCTAACGCACTTCACTACGAGCAGGCCCTTGTCTGCATCGCCGGTGGCAAGCACGTCATCGTCGAGAAGCCCTTCTGCGCCACCGAAGCGCAGGCGCTGGAAGTCTTCCGCGCTGCCGAGGCAGCAGGTGTCGTGGCCCTCGAGGCCATGCGTCCCCTCCACGACCCCGCCTTCCACGCCATCGAGGACGCCCTGGGCGAGATCGCCCCCATCCGCCGCGCCTCATTGCGCTTTGGCAAATATTCCTCGCGCTACAACGAGATTCTCGCGGGACGCGCCACCAATATCTTCGACTGCAATATGGCATCGGGTTCCCTCATGGACATTGGCGTCTACACCGTCGAGCCCATGGTCGAGATTTTCGGCATGCCCTCCGGCCTTACGAGCATGGCTACTCTGCTCGACCCCGCCACGCGACAGCTCACGCACGGCCCCATCGACGGCTGCGGTTCCATCCTCGCCAGCTACGGCGGTGGCCGTATCTCCGTCGAGCTCGCGCACTCCAAAATAACGAATGACCTGCTACCCTCGCAGATCGAAGGCGAGCGTGGCACTATCCAGATCGACCATCTGTCCACGCCCCGCAACGTCCGCATCGACTATCGCGGCGATGTCGTACGCGGCTCGGCGACCGAGGCACCGCGCGAACAGGGCGACAACGGCCGCGTGCTCGACCTGCCCAAATCGAGCAACACTATGGAATACGAACTCACAGACTTTATCACCGCCATCGGCGGCATCGATAACGTTAAGGAAGAGATTTGGGAAACCCCGGCGGGACGTCACGAACTTGGCCACTACCGCGATGTCACGCTCGTCTCATTGCGCATCATGGATGCCGTGCGCCAGCAGGCCGGCATTACCTTCCCGTCCGACGCAGGCAAGCAGGCCTAGCGATGGGCTTCTTCGATGCGTTCTTCTCCAGCGTCACCGGCGGCAGTCGAGAGCCTCAAAAACCATCAAACATCGAGCTCGAGTTGCGCCGCAGGCTTACTGTGTTCGCAAGCGACGAGGCCACTCAAGACACTCCCCTGCGCTATTTCCTGCGCTGGGCGGGGCAAGTCCAGGGCGTTGGTTTTCGCTTTACCAACACCAACCTCGCGCAGACACGCGCACTCACCGGCTGGGTGCGCAACATGGAAGACGGCTCGGTCGAGATGGAGATACAGGGAGCTCCGGCAAACATCCTATCTCATCTCGAGGCGCTTCATGCCTCCTACGAGCGCATGGGAACGCGTTTTCACCTCGTAGAAGCCCAGGCCCAAGCCCCACTTGCCAATGAAGACAGTTTCATTCCTCGTTATTAGTATTGTGTGCTAAATACGGTATCATTTACCTACGGCCGTTGATAGAAAAGAGGCGAGGCGCATGGCGGTGCAAAGAAGGAATACCAGGCAGCGAAAGCTGGTTCTTGACGCCGTGCGCCAAAGCTACAACCATCCCACCGCCGACGAAATCTACAACGTCGTGCGCGCACAGGATGACAAAATCAGCCGCGGCACGGTCTACCGCAATCTCAACCTCCTGGCCGATGCCGGAGAGATCCTCTCCATCAAGACACCAGGCGGCAGCCGCTTCGATCGCACGATCGAGCCGCATGCGCATATCATCTGCACCTCGTGCAGCCGCGTCATCGACGTACCGCTCCCCTTCGATGCCCAGCTCGACGCCAAGGCGTCCGAGCAAATCGGATGGAGCGTCAGCTCGCACTACACCATCTTTGAGGGACTCTGCCCCGACTGCCAGTAGCCTTTGGGACATGCCTGCAAATCTACTTGCCCATCCGCTACAGCAAACAGTACATTTCTAGGCATGTCCCAAATATCTACTCGGCGAGCAGGCGACGCAGCTCCTCTTCGACCGTGCGTACGTAACGGACGCGGTCGTTGATGCCACGCATAGAGGGATTGCAGCTCTCCATTAGATAGGGATGGCCCACTACGTTGAGCATGTCGCGGTCGTTTTCGTTATCGCCAAACGCCATCATCTCATCGGGCGAAATTCCCAGGGCACGACCGTAATCGGCAAGCGCGGAACCCTTACCCGAATCAAAGCCGATAAAGTCCGTCCACTCGGTTCCCGACGTCATCACGTCGACACAGTCGCTAAAGTGGCGCTCGAAATACTCCAGCGCCGCCGGCTGCTCTGCCTCGGGCGTCTGGAAGGCAATCTTAATGACGTCCTCGTCGATGTCCTCGGGACGGTCGACCACCGCCACATCGCAGTGGACCTCATAACGCAGGTGTTCAACAAACGCGTCGTTGCCGCTCATGGTGTAGAGGCGCCCCTCACACGAAAGGGTCACGTCGGCATGGGGATACGCAACCACGGCATTCGCGATATCCATAGCAAGGCAACGCTCCATGGAACGCTTGACAACGGCACGCCCCTCGCTCATCACCAGGGCTCCGTTTTCGCATACGTAGGCGAGCTCATCGGCCACCGGGGCAAACAGGTAGCGCAAGCTCGCATATTGACGGCCGCTCGCCGGCATAAACACGATACCGCGACGATGCAGCTCATCGATAAGCTCAAAGGCCTCGGAACGCGGCTCGCGCTCCCCCGGATGCAGCAACGTGCCGTCCAAATCGCATGCAATCAGCTTGATTCCCTCAAGACCCATATGCTTTCCCCCAAAGCCTCTTATCAACAGCAAGACGGACTTTGATCGGTCACCCCTCAAAGCCCGTCTTGCGCATACGCGCACTTAGCCGCGCGTCTTTTTTACGATGGCAAAGTCGGGAGCTATGCTCACGACGACCTCCGCCGCACTCGACGCAAAGCGCCGGTCCGCATCGAGTTCACGGGTAACCACCGAGAGCCGAACACCCTCGACACCCCGAAGCATGCGGCCCAAAACAGGCTGCACCGGCGTATACATGCGCACGGTATGCTCGTCCGAGTCGCCCCGGAAGAGCGGCGCATGCATGTTGCCGATCTCCCAGCACGCATGCGCGAGTGCAATCGGATCCATGCGGTCGACTTCGACCAAATAGACCTCGGCGCTGCGCAGGTGCACGACAACCGCCACGGGCACCATGCCCGAACGGTCAATGGTGAGCACGTCGCCATCGGCAAGACGACCGCCGTCGGCAGTATCCAGCCGAACATCGATCGTGCGTCCCAGCTCCGTCACGCCCACAAACGTGCGCGCATCAGCCTGGTCCCAATCGAGCAGGAGCTCGTCAACTTCAAAGACACCGCCCAGCTCCCGGCGAAGTAGGAGTTCATAGGACGGATCGTTGAGATTTCCCAAGCATGTCGTCGAAACCAAGCGTTCAGGCATACTCTAGCCCTCGACCTCGACGAGCTCGATATCAAAGTTGAGGTCCTTGCCGGCCAGCTCGTGGTTGGCGTCGAGCGTCACGGCCTCGGGCGTTACGTCGATGACCACGGCGGGGACGGGCATACCGCTCGGCGTGGACAGGAAGAGCTTCATGCCCTTCTCGATCTGCTCGATGTTGGGAACCTGTTCGGCCGGGAAGGTCAGGACCATCTCGGGGTTGTGCTCGCCGTAGGCATCGGCAGCAGGAATGTGCACGGTCTTCTTCTCGCCCACCTGCATGTCGACCACGGCGGCGTCGAAGCCCTTGATCATCTGACCGGCGCCGCAGGTGAACTCCAGCGGTTCGCCGCGATCGTAGGAGCTATCGAACTGCGTGCCGTCGTCGAGCGTGCCGCGATAATGAGTCTTGACCTTCTTGCCCTGGTTGGACATGGAAACCTCCGTGATAAGGGCGGCGCACAACGCGGGCCGCCATGAACATATGGCGCTAACTATACCCTAGTCATACAATTCAAAGACAGTTTGCAAAGAAACGCTGCAACCGGAGGAACCATGGCATATCCCGTATTTGACCTACACTGCGACACCGCCGACCGCATCGGCTGGGCCACGCTCGATCTCGACCTGCGCTTTACCGCCGGCACCGACGGTTATTTCCCCGGCGACGAAACGCATCCGCAAGATTTCGACCTCATCGAGGGTAATGCCTGTGCCATCTCGCTCGCAAAGATCGACAACACGCCGTGGGCACAGTGCTTCGCCACGTTTGTCCCCGACGAGATTCCCACCGCCCACGCCGCGCGCTTCCAGGCGCAGATCATGGCGCATATGAGCGGCCAGGCAATGCTCAACCACGACCGTATGGTCAACGTGCGCAGCGCCGCAGACATTCGCCCCGCGCTCAAGGACGGCAAGGTCGCTTGCATCCACACCATCGAAAACGCCACGTTCTTTGCCGAGGACCCCGCGCTGATCGAGGTGCTCAAGAGCCTGGGCGTGCTTATGTCGTCACTCAGCTGGAACGCGCAGGGACCGCTCGCGAGCGGCCACGACACCCACGCCGGCCTCACCGCCGCCGGCATCGAGGCGCTTACGCAGATGGAGCACGCCGGCATGGTGCTCGACGTCTCCCACCTCAACGATGAGTGCTTTGACGAGGTTGTCGCCCACGCCACGCGCCCCTTCGTCGCCAGCCACTCCAACTCCCGTACCGTCTGCAGAGTCAAGCGCAACCTCACCGACGACCAGTTCCGCACCATTCGCGACATGGGCGGTATCGTCGGCCTCAACTACTGCAGCGAGTTCCTTTCCAACGACGCAACCAAAAAGACCGCCGCAGACGTCACCTTCGACCAGCTAGCGGCACATATCGAGCACTGGCTCGACCTGGGCGGCGAGGACGTCATCGCACTCGGTGGCGACTGGGACGGCGCCACTGTGCCCGCCTTCCTCTCCGATGCCAGCATGATGCCCGAGTTCCAGAACATGCTCTCCAAGCACTTTGGCAAGACCGTGATGCAAAAGCTCTGCAGCGACAACGCGCTCGCCTTCTTTGAGCGTTATTAATTTCACATCCCTTGAGCGGGCCGGCATGCCGAACGGTCGACATGCCGGCCCGTCCCCAATCCAAAGGACCGCTTTTGACGCAGCAGTTTACGATTTCCGCATCCCGACCGGATGGGACGCCCATCCCCGTCGTCGTTACCAAAAAGTGCGTCAAGAACTTCAACCTACGCGTCACTTCGAGCGGTGAGGTCCACGCCAGCGCACCGCTCGGCGCCACCCGCGAGCGTATCGAAGCGTTTATGAAGCGCAACAGCGCCTGGATTACCAGCCGACTTGCCCAGCGCGAGCAGCGTCAGGCGACGGCACGAGAGCCGCTCAGCCCCTCGTCCATCATTGCACTTTGGGGCAAGCCCATCACGGTACAGGATGCACTCGATCACAACTTTGCATCACCCGCACCGCGACCCAAACAGGCCACCTTCGCAAGTTTTATGGGTACCGATGAATCGGACGAAGGCCCACAGGCCAAGCGGCACGCAATCCTCGACGGCCTAACGTCCGATGAGCTCCAAGCCCACATCGACCAGCTCTATGCGTCCGAGGTCACATCGGCGCTGCGCGACATCGTGCACGCGTACGAAGTCGCAATGGGCGTCACCGTGGCCCGCATCTCCGTGCGCAGCATGAAAACGCGCTGGGGATCATGCACGCCCAAATCCGGCGCCATTCGCATCGCGCGCGAGCTCGCCGCCTACCCCGTCGAATGCCTCGACATGGTTGTCGCCCACGAGTTCGTCCACTTGCTCGAGCCAAGCCACAATCAGCGTTTTCACGCCCTGCTCGACACGTACTGTCCCAACAATAGAGCTCTGTCGCAGCGGCTCAAGCAGCCACCCATAGAGACGTATTAGAACCGGTTACCGCACGCGCTCGATCTCGACACCGCAGCTTGCCAGGGGCAGGCCAACAGGAGCCCACGGCTTATCGAGCTTTATGCGCACACCAAGCAGCAGGGGGTAACGACGCAGCAGCATCTGGGCCACACCCTCGGCTGCCGCCTCGATGAGTTTAAACGTATGCTCGCGCAGATAGCCATCAACATCGTGGCACACCGAGCCGTAGTCAATCGAGGCATCCAGGTTATCGTGCTCCCCCGCCGCGCGCAGGTCGGCATAGAGCACCAGAGAAACGATGAACTTCTGACCCAGCGCGTTCTCCTCGGGATACACGCCATGGTTGGCAAAAACCTCAAGGCCGTCAATGACAATACGATCGGCATGGCGCAAATCGTCATAGCTCACATGGGGCACCGCCGTTGCGGTGGATATTTCGCCCCTTCCACGGCGGGCGAGCTCGGCGCCTTCAGTCTTGGTTGCATTCTCGGGCAGTTTCTTGTTACTCATCGCGATCGTCTCCTTCGTTTAGAACCCCGACCGCGCAAACTAACTACACGCGAATCGACAGGTTCTTTTTATCATCGCTCCAGTTGCAAGCATTGCGCGCGGGGCATGCAAAGCAGGCGCGCGACGCTTTGTCGGCCGCATAGAGCAGACGCTCAAGCGGTTGGCTGTTCACGCGCAGCTTTCGATGGCCCAGAATGGCCGTCTTAATGGCTGCGGCATCGGCCGGCTCAAACGCCACGTCATCGGGCATGCCGCCGAGAATCGCATCAGCGACGCGTTCGCTTGCAACATCATGGGATATACCCGATTCATACTGTTCATCTTTGCCGATATCGTGAAGAAGTGCCGTGGCGTAGATGACCTCGCGGTCAAATTCGAGCTGCTCCTCGAGATTCTTGATCCACATAATGCGAGCGACATCGAGCAGATGGTCAATACCGTGGCGGCAGAAGATGCGCCCCGATTCCAACTGTACGATGTTGCCCAGGTGCCGCCGGAACAGCCCGTTGGCACAAATGTAATCAATGCGAGGCATGGCACCAAAGGGGGCCAGGCCCGAAGCCATAAAGCCGCGACGCGACGTCCCCTCATCGGTCTTCGATGTAAAGTCGTTGACGACTCTCATGGTTAGCGGCCCAGCATCCTAAAGAAACGCTCCTCGAGCGCGGGATCGGTCTCAAAGACGCCGCGGCGAGCAAGCGTCACGGTCTTGGTGCCGGGCTTTTGCACGCCACGCATCGTCATGCACATATGCTCGGCCTCCATCAACACAATCGCTCCCTGGGGAGCGAGATAATCCATGAGGGCATCGGCAACCTGTGCGCACAGTTGCTCCTGCAGCTGAAGACGGCGGGCATAAACCTCAACCGTGCGGGCGAGCTTGGAAAGCCCAGCCACCCGACCGTTAGGGATATAACCAATGGCGGCCTTGCCATAAAACGGCAGCAGATGATGTTCGCACAGCGAGTAGAACGTGATGTCGCGCTCGATAACCAAATCGTTCGAAGCGACGGCAAAGGTTTTGGACAGGTGCTCCTCAGCACTCTGGTCCATGCCGCCGGCGATCTCACCATACATACGGGCAACGCGCGCCGGGGTCTCCAGCAGGCCCTCACGAGTTGGGTCCTCGCCTATGCCCTCAAGCAACAGCTTAATGGCGGCCTCGACTTTTTCCTGATCGACCATCTGGGCCTCACTTTTCCGATTTCACGTTCGCGCTATGGTACCACGCCCTCCGGCATCGACCACAAGCTACATAGTATGGGTCGAATAGACTGGATCGTCCCGCCAAAGCTCCACAGCATCGCAAAGCGCAACGCCCTCACGCACAGCGCGGTCGCGCGTAGCGTTCATATCGATCACACGCTGGTTACTCGAGCCCCTAAAGCGCAACGAGATATCATAAAGATCCTGAACAAACGGGCCATCCACCAACATGTCGAGGCAGGCAAGGATACGGTCCGTCACCTCAGTATGGTGACGACCACCCGGCATAAGCTCCTCGAGCACGTCGCCGGTAAAACACCAAATGGTCTTTCCTGACCCCGCAGGATAAGCGGCACGAACACGCTCGACAAACTCAACGAGCCCCGCCTGGTTCTCGGGCTCCATGGGCTCTCCGCCCAGAATCGTCAGGCCGTCAATAAAGGGATGATCGAGGCTCTCGATAATCTTGTCCTCGACGGCACGATCAAAGGGCTCGCCCGCAGCAAAGTCCCACGCAACAGAGTTAAAGCAATTCTTGCACCCACGACGGCACCCGCTCACAAACAGAGAAGTACGAACACCTTCCCCATCGGCAATGTCGAAATACTTAATGTTCGCGTAGTTCATAAATAACCTTCCTGGGGGTCTGGAGCATATCATCCCGTCCTCAAACATTCTCGGCCTGCGGCCTGCGAAACTGCGGGCGGGACGATATACTCCAGACCCCTCGCGAGCGACACTCAATGAACGAAGCGAACATCGAGCATAGGGTTCGAGGTCCAATAAAAACTCTGTTGCAGCTCAACCGTCGTTCCAAGCAAACCGTTGTTGCAGGTCGACTCATTTCCGCTAAGAACTTCGAGGAGTGAGCAGACCACATGCTGCATCTCAGCTACATCAACTTGGCCGCCCCGTAGCGAGGCCCCGGACCTTTGCTCGATATGAGTTCCGCACGAACAGGAGGCGCCAGTGGCGCCTCCGTCGTGAGCCAGGACTGTCCGAAATAGCGAGTAAAGGTCCGGGGCCTCGCTACGGGGCGGCCTGGGATGACTATTAGAGATGCAGAACGCGGTCGCGGATCTCCTCGGTTCGGCCCTGGTTCCAGAACTGGGTACCGATGTAGCCGCACGTGCGACGGGCGACATTCATCTTCTCCTGGTCGCGGTTGCCGCAGTTGGGGCACTCCCACACCAGCTTGCCATCGTCCTCGACAATGCAGATCTCGCCATCGTAGCCGCACACCTGGCAGTAGTCGCTCTTGGTGTTGAGCTCGGCGTACATGATGTTGTCGTAGATGTACTGCATCACGCGAATGACAGCCTTGAGGTTGTCCTGCATGTTGGGAACCTCGACGTAGGAGATAGCACCGCCCGGCGAAAGCTGCTGGAACATGCCCTCGAACTTGAGCTTGTCGAATGCGTCGATCTCCTCGGACACGTGGACGTGGTAGCTGTTGGTGATGTAGCCCTTGTCCGTCACGCCCGGGATAATGCCAAAACGACGCTGCAGGCACTTGGCGAACTTGTAGGTCGTCGACTCAAGCGGGGTGCCGTACAGCGAGAAGTCGATATCGCTTTCGGCCTTCCACTCGGCGCACTTGTCGTTCATGCGCTGCATGACGGCCATGGCAAACGGCGTGCCCTCCTTCTCGGTGTGGCTGTGACCCGTCATGTACTTGACGCACTCATACAGACCGGCATACCCCAGGCTGATGGTGGAATAGCCGCCCACGAGCAGCTTATCGATCGTCTCGCCCTTCTTCAGACGCGCCAGGGCACCGTACTGCCAAAGAATCGGCGCGGCATCCGAAAGCGTGCCCATCAGACGCTCATGACGGCACAGCAGGGCGCGGTGGCACAGCTCGAGGCGCTCGTCGAAGATTTTCCAGAACTTGTCCATGTCCTGATGCGAGCTCAGCGCGACATCGGGCAGGTTGATGGTCACAACGCCCTGGTTAAAGCGACCGTAGTACTTGGGCTTGTTCGGGTCATAGTTCAGCGCGTTGGCCACATTGTTAAATCCGTTACCGGAGCGGTCGGGCGTCAAGAAGCTGCGGCAACCCATGCAGGTGTAGCAATCGCCGTTGCCGGCGGTCTCGCCCTTAGACAGCTTGAGCTCGCGCATCTTCTTCTCGGAGATGTAGTCGGGCACCATGCGCTTGGCGGTGCACTTGGCAGCCAGCTGGGTCAGGTAGAAGTACGGGGAATTCTCGTGAACGTTATCGTCCTCGAGTACATAGATAAGCTTGGGGAATGCCGGGGTAATCCACACACCGGCTTCGTTCTTAACGCCCTCATAGCGTTGACGAAGCGTCTCCTCCACGATCATGGCAAGGTCGTGCTTCTCCTGGGGCGTACGGGCCTCATTGAGATACATAAAGACCGTCACGAACGGCGCCTGGCCATTGGTGGTCATAAGGGTCACGACCTGATACTGAATCGTCTGGACGCCGCGACGGATCTCGTCACGCAGACGGTCCTCAACGACCTCACGGACCTTTTCGGCAGATGCCGAAACACCGAGCTCCTCGAGCTCGCGGGCAACCTCGCCGCGAATCTTTTGACGGCTCACCTCAACAAAGGGGGCGAGATGGGTCAGCGAAATAGACTGGCCGCCGTACTGGGAAGAAGCAACCTGGGCGATAATCTGCGTCGCGATGTTGCAGGCAGTCGAGAAGCTATGCGGCTTCTCGATCAGCGTGCCCGAGATAACGGTGCCGTTCTGGAGCATATCCTCCAGGTTCACCAGGTCGCAGTTATGCATGTGCTGGGCAAAGTAGTCGGAATCGTGGAAGTGGATCAGGCCCTCGTTGTGGGCATCCACGATCTCCTGGGGCAGCAGCACGCGCTGAGTCAGGTCCTTGGAAATCTCGCCGGCCATGTAGTCGCGCTGAACGGAGTTGACGGTCGGGTTCTTGTTAGAGTTCTCCTGCTTGACCTCTTCGTTATTGCACTCGATCAACGACAGGATCTTGTCATCGGTCGTGTTCTTCTGGCGCTTCAGGCTCTGAACATAGCGATAGATGATGTAGTGGCGGGCGACCTCGTAGCAGTCGAGACGCATGATCTCGTCCTCGACCAAATCCTGGATCTCCTCGACCGAAACGGTGTGGCCCGCGTTCTCGCATGCCTCGGCGACGTTTTGCGCCGCATAAACCACCTGGCGGTCGGTTAGACGAGAGCTCTCCTCGACCTCCAAGTTTGCGGCGCGAATCGCATTGACGATCTTATCGATGTCAAAGACAACCTCGGTGCCGCTGCGCTTGATGATCTTCATCCTCTTGCCTCTTTCGCGTCGTAGTCTCATTGCGCTTCAGAGCCAAACGATGCCCGGCAGGGCTTGCCCCTGTCTTGCGGCGCCGTCGCGCAATCTGTGTTCTCGATAAACCATAGGTCCTCATGCGGACAATCCTCGCGGCCGATCAAGCGGCTCAAAGATCTATCCAAATGGGGCAAATAAGGTCCTCGTTCTCTGTCCGCCATCTATCATACGACAAAGAGGCATCTATATCCTGTATTCTTTTTTTAGTTCAAACACAACATATAGTGTTTCAGCAGGTCAAAGCAATTGGTCATTTTGCAGACGCATTAATTATGAGGGGTTCTTGGCAAGTCGGTAAAACGTTACCAACACGGCTACCTGCATGGCAGTTATAAAACCCCCTTAGTCAAGCCGCTGACAAATCCTACCAAAACCAAGCCGCTCACGCCAAAAGAATCCAAAAGATTATGCTTGACCAACATGTTGCGGTCGTGCCTTGCCGAGCCCCATGTAACCGCGGCACGAATCCTTGAAAGATATGTGTATGCAAACAGAGAAGATGAGAGTTTTCTCGGATGACTACTGAGAAGCATCCCAGAAGATCAAAAAACTCGAAATTTGGTGACGTATTTGGCGACCCATTTGGCGAGCAAAACAAAACAGCCCAGAGGCTAAGCCTCTGGGCTGCGAACATTTGGTGGGCGTTAGAAGATTTGAACTTCTGACCTCTTCCGTGTCAGGGAAGCGCTCTCCCCCTGAGCTAAACGCCCAAATGGAGCGGACAACGGGGCTCGAACCCGCGACCCCAACCTTGGCAAGGTTGTGCTCTACCAACTGAGCCATGTCCGCTTACGAGGATTAATCTTACGTGATACCCGCATCCTATGCAAGAACTTTTTTTTGAAAAGTTTTGCGACGCCCTCTCGAACCTCGCGAAGACATCAGCCACCACGGAAAGCGCGAGCAAACGCAAACTCGCCGCAAGAGGCCCCCTACAACTCAGCGAGCATGATCCAGGCAGAGCTGTCCTGCGCAAGTCTGCCGTCTGCAAGCGGTGATGAGGTGAGCAGGACCTTGCCCGCCGGCAGCTCCACGGGTGCTGCACCGAAGTTCGTCACACACGCCCAGCCGTTGTCGCGGCGATAGGCGATGACGCCGCCCTCAGCGCCCTCGGCACCATCCGCAAGGCCGGTGCGCCCGTCAAGATCGAGCCACGCAAGATCGTTAGCGCACCCGCGCAGCTTGCGCCGCAGCCAGAGGGCGTCACGATAGAGCGCAAGCATCGATGTCGGGTCCGCCTCTTCCCTATCGGCAGCGTAATCGGAAAACCATGCAGGCTGCGGCAGACGGGGCGCCGCATCGGCGTCCATCGGCGAAAATCCAAACGATCCGCCCTGCGCGGGATCGTCCGTCGCCACCCACGGCAGGGGCACACGACAGCCGTCGCGCCCCTTCTCGCGCTTCGATCCGTGCGTATTGGTCGCAGTGGGATCTTCGAGTGCAGCCCACGGGATGTCAGCCACCTCAAAAAGGCCGAGCTCCTCACCCTGATACACGTATGCCGAGCCCGGAAGCGCCAGCTCAAGCAAAAGGGCCGCCCGCGCGCGGCGCTCGCCGAGTTCACGGTCCTCGTCATAAGACGACCCGTCGCGTAAGAGCCAGTCGAGCGCAATCTGGTGGTAGCGCGTCGCCTTGATCTGCGGCAGGGCGAAGCGCGTCGCCACACGAGGCACGTCGTGGTTGGAAAGTACCCAGGTCGAGGCGGAATCGGATTCGATGGCTGCCTTCAAGCCCTCCTCGATTGCAGCGTGCATGTCATCATAGGTCCAAGTGGCCTTGGCGAACTCAAAGTTAAATGTCTGGCCAAGCTCGCTGGGGCGCGCGTAGAGATACTGGCGCTCGGGCAGCACCCACGCCTCGGCAACAGCGCTGCGCGGCGGATTATAGCGGTCGAACACGCGGCGCCACTCGCGATAGATCTCGTGAACCTCGTTGCGATCCCACAGCGGATGGGTGCCGTCGTCAACCATGTCATCGCCCTCGGCGAGATGCCACTGGTCGAGATCATCGCGGTCGAGATCCTTGGCGAGACCGTGCGCCACATCAATGCGAAAGCCATCGACGCCTCGATCGCTCCAAAACGCCAGGACGTCGCAAAAGAACGCGCGAACCTCGGGGCATGACCAGTCAAAGTCCGGCTGCTCGGGCGTAAACATGTGCAGATACCACTGACCGTCCGCAACACGCGTCCAGGCGGGGCCGCCAAAGTTGGCATTCCAATTGGTGGGAGGCAGCTCGCCATGCTCGCCGCGACCATCACGGAAGATATAGCGGGCGCGCTCGGGCGATCCGGGGCCGGCGGCAAGAGCGGCTTTGAACCAGGGGTGCTGGTTGGACGAATGGTTGGGCACGATGTCGACGATGACCTTGATGCCGCGCGCGTGAGCCGCGGCGATCATGTCATCGAAGTCGTCAAGCGAGCCGAGACGTTGGTCGACATCGCAGTAGTCCGCCACGTCATAGCCGCCATCGACAAGAGGCGATGGGTAAAACGGGCTCAGCCAGATGGCCTCGATACCCAGCCGCTCAAGATAGTCCATCTGCTGGGTAATGCCCGCGATATCGCCCAAACCCGAACCAGTCGAGTCCTTAAACGAGCGCGGGTAAATCTGATAGATCGCGGCATCGGACATCCATGAGCGCGAGGAGGACTTTTCTGTAGCCAT
Organism: Collinsella sp. AF36-3AT; assembly: GCF_003475205.1. NCBI lineage: Bacteria > Bacillati > Actinomycetota > Coriobacteriia > Coriobacteriales > Coriobacteriaceae > Collinsella > Collinsella sp. AF36-3AT. Next base: position 94,830 of record NZ_QROZ01000006.1, read on the forward strand.
GGGGTGTGTCTCCCTTGCAACGAGGTTTTGTGAGATGCCCACGATGATACGCCCAAAGCTGACATTCACGGCAATCAACGCCGCAGCCACGCCCCAAACGCTCGCCCCCTCTCGGGCTCGAGCCTCCTGGGACGAATCGATCGATTAGTGAAAAGAACGGAAGACTTACTCCCCCGGCCACGACAGACACTATGACCCAATCCGAGGGCACTAAAAAGATAGGAGCCCCCGCTCGTGACCGCGGGTCGGGGCTGCGACAATGATGTTGAAGTGCCATAGGCGCAGCCGCGCCGCAACGAGGTTGGGAGGCTCCCATGCCAAAGCATTCTACCGCGTTCGGGATGGACGTCCACCTGAGGTCGACCACCGTCTGCGCCCTCGACGCGGACACCGGCGAGGCCGTGACGAGGAGGTTCCCCGGCAACCCCTGGGGCGAGATCGCCGGGTGGATGGATGGGTTCCCCGGGCCGTCGCTCGCGGCCTACGAGAGCGGCTACCTCGGCTTCGCCCCGCAAAGGGAGCTCGCCGGGCTCGGCGTCGAGTGTGTCGTCGCCGCGGTCTCGAAGATCCCCAGGTCGGCCGCCGACTCGGCCTCCAAGAACGACAGGAACGACGCCGCCAGGATGGCCAAGGCGATACTCGCCCACGACATCTCCCCCGTATGGGTCCCCTCCCCCGAGGTCGAAGGCATCAGGGACCTCGCCGGCGCCTACGACGGGGCGACCGCGCGCCTGGCGACCGCCAAGCAGCGGCTGCTCGCCTTCCTCGCAAAGCGAGGGTTCGTCTACGGCGGCACCACGCCCGCCGGCAACCCGAGGAAGTACTGGACCTACGACTTCCTGAGGTGGCTCGACAAGGTCAGGCCGGAGGACGACGGCGGGGTTCGGACGCTCGCCGCCCTGAGGAACGAGGTCGAGGCCGCAGCGGAGGCCCGGGCGGACCTGCTCTCCGAGTACAGGGCGGCCGTGGATGCCAGCCCGATCGCCGCGGAGGCGGCCGCCCTCCAGTCGATCAAGGGCTGCGCCTTCGCGCTGGCCGCAGCCTTCTCGGCCGAGGTCGGCGACTTCACGAGGTTCCGTTCCGGAAGGCAGGTCACGGCCTACTTCGGCCTCGCGCCGAGTCAGAGGTCGAGTGGCGACTCCGTGCGGCTCGGAGGCATCAGCGGCGCGGGCAACGCGCTCGTGAGGAAGCTGGCCGTTGAGGGTTCATGGTGCTACGCCGCGGCACGGCACCAGCCGAAGCTCATGCCAAGGGACACGGGCGTGCCCCTCGAGATAAGGATGCACGGGAGGAAGGGGTCCGAGCGGCTCCTGCGGCGGCGCGAGGAGATGCTCGCCCGCGGCATGCCCGCGGCGAAGGCCAACGCGGCCACCGCGGCCGAGCTCGTGAGGTGGCTGTGGGCCCTCGGCACGATGTGCCGGGAGGGCGCGGAATAGACATAGCCCCCGTCCCGGCGAGCCGGGCGGCCTTCGGGGATACCCCCTATTTCGCTGTGCGCGCGGAGCCCTCCGTATGCGCCTCGACAGACTTGGGGAACCCCGCCGAAGGAATGGAGTGCGGGCCGACAGAACGGTATCCGCGGATATGAGACTGAGCCGAAGGCGTCGATGACATGCCGGGGGCGGACCGGGACGGGTTAACGGCAGGCCCCCCCCCCCCCCCGA
>NZ_QROZ01000006.1:96503-142536 GCF_003475205.1 Collinsella sp. AF36-3AT
CCCCGCCGACCGATTGCAAGCGGTCGGCGGGCCATTGTGGCTCTTGACAGCGGATTGGGTCATATGAGCGAGCGGGCTCCGGGTGCCCCAGGTTGCCGCGAAAGAGGAGGGAAGCGTACTTTATGTACGCGACCGACGATTGAGGGGCAAGATGGGGTGCCCGGGGCCCGCGCAGCGTCAACAAAAAAACGCGGTTCGTTAGAACCGCGTAAGATAGTTGGAGCGGACAACGGGGCTCGAACCCGCGACCCCAACCTTGGCAAGGTTGTGCTCTACCAACTGAGCCATGTCCGCATATGTAAAACAAAACGGGCGCCGGAGCGCCCGGATGTTGCCTGGAGGCGAAGCCCGGATTCGAACCGGGGGTAAAGGCTTTGCAGGCCTCTGCCTTACCACTTGGCCACTTCGCCGAAAAAGGACCGCCTAAACGGTCCGGAAATGCAATGGAGCGGACAACGGGGCTCGAACCCGCGACCCCAACCTTGGCAAGGTTGTGCTCTACCAACTGAGCCATGTCCGCTTGCGGGTTATTAATTTACGCGAGTTGTCCAAAAGACGCAAGTACTTTTTTCAAAAAACTTGTCTGCCGCATGTTCTTAGTAGCTAAACGCGCTAAAGCGATTGGCTAGGCACACGATTCCAGCGCTCCGCTAAACAGCTTCACCATCTGCACGCGCGTGCCGGCGCCGTCCGTACGATGAGCAACCTCCACGTTATCGACGAGCATACGCATAAGCTTGATACCACGGCCGCGTTCCTCAGATGCAACCGGCTCGCTCGTTTCATCGATAGAATAGCCGGCACCTCGATCAAGCACCTCAACCACAACGCGATCGCCATAGGCCTGAACCGTCAGGACGCACCCGATACCGCCCGCATGGTCATAGGCATTACCCAGCGCCTCCCCCGACGCCAATGCGACATCGTAGCGCTCGTCACGGCGCAACGGAAGCGATTCAAGGAGTTCGGCGATGCGATGTCGGTAGTACGGAAGATTCTCGATACCCTGACGGACCTCGACGCTCTTACTCCAGCGAGGCAGCTCCCCCACCGGAATAGCGGGAATAGACTCCCGTGCCGGCCCCGCGACATGAAGGATATCGACAAGACGAGCAATCTCCAAAAAGCGAACAACTTCACCTGATGCATTGACGAGCGAAAGCAAGCCTTCTCGCCTCATGAGCTCACGAGCGCGCGTAAGCAGGAATGCCAAGCCCGTCGAATCGATAAAGCTAACAGCCTGACAGTTGATGACGACACGACGCACGCCGCGGCCAATCAAAGCATCCAACCGCCGACGCAACGCAGGCACCGTGGCGATGTCGATATCGCCTGGTGGCGTCAAAACCGCTATGTCATTCCACTCATTCATACGACCATGGTTCCCCAAAAAAGCCCACTCGATGCATTCGTTTCCCCAACCGTACGGATTCAGCCCGCCCAGCGTCGTCTATGAACGACCCCGTAAAAACTCAAGGGACACCAATGCAATGTCATCGTCCAGCGCCGATTCGGTAAATCGGTCAAGCTCGCCCAAGACCTTGCCGCAAATGCCCGACACGCCCTCACCCGAGACAGAGAGCAGAAGGTCGCGAAGGCGCTGCTCGCCAAAGAAAGCACCCGAGCGGTCACGCGCTTCGATTGTTCCGTCGGTGTACATAAATAGCATGTCACCAGGAGCGAACGTAAACACGCCTGTCTCGTACACCATGCTCTCAAAGGCACCGATTACCCCCGATTGGCACCCAAGCAGCTCAACCTCTCCCCCACGGGCCTCGCCGCCACCCAGCGGCATCGACTCTGGCCTGATGACCATGGTCGGAGGATGGCCCGCCGAACAATACGTTGCGCGTCCGGCTTTAAGGTCAATCTTGGCGATAAAGGCCGTCACGAACGTCTCGACCCTCGAAAAGCCCATGAGCATGCTGTTAAGGGAGCGTGCCATGCGGGCCGGTCCAGCGCCCTCCCAAGCATATGCCGTCAGGGCCGTCTTGACGAGCGCGGACATCGATGCGGCCTCAATGCCTTTGCCAGACACATCACCCAGAATCATGACGGCGCAGTCGTCGGGAAGGCGGATGAGCGTATAGAAGTCACCACCGACCAATGCAGAGTTCGTGGCTGACAGGTATACCGAATCGGTCGCGATGCCCGGAACGTCACCAAGCGAATTTCTCATGCCAATCTGAAGCGTCTGAGCAATATGACGTTCTTCGCGCTTTTGAGACTCGCCCTCATAAATCAACTCAAAGTCATGCGCCAAATGCACCATGTAGTCGTATTCGAGGTCATCAATGGGCTCCTGGCTGCCATCGCGGAGCAGCAAAGCACGCCTCGTCGGCCCCTTGGCGATATCAGCGGGAACAATTGCATCGTTGCTTCGCTTGCCATCCGATTCCGAGTGGTAGCGCCCTGCTTCGATGCCGGAGTCGACATAAAGTCCCTGACACGGTAGGCCGTGGGCCCTCAACCATGCACCCATAGACGTGGATTCGTCCACACGTGTAAGGCGCACGTGCCTGAGATCGTCGGCACTCGTCCCGCCCAGCACCGATGTCTCGAACCCATCAGAAGATGTCCCCAGGCGCGCCGCCGGCGTCGTGACGGAAAAGAAGAGTGACTCTGGATCGCCCGGCAACGCCACACGGCTACCGCCCTCAAAATCGATAACATAGGCTTCGAGGCCCGCATCGTACTCCACGGGGCAAAAATGGCAATTTAGCACGGCACAGATTTCGGACGAGACGGCGTGCGAAGCAGCGACCGGATCATCAAGATAGGTAAAAAGCTCATCGCGCAGCACGTTGAGCGAACGACCAAGTTCTGCCGTGCGGCGCGAACGCAAGCTCGACGCCATGCCGACCATCTGAATAGACAGGTAATCGCAGATGACCTCGAGCACGTTAAGGTCATAGGCAAGTGGCGCCTGTGGACGTTTCCAACCGACCTCCAACACACCGAGCACCTGCGTGCCGTAAAACACGGGAAGACAGATCTCGCTGCGATACGGGGGCATATCCTGCACGCGCAGCAAGTGCTTGGAACGATTGTCCAAATCCATGAACATACCCGAAGCAACCCGGTCGCCCTCAAGGTCCTGCTGAATCGACAGGCGGCAGGCACGCGACTCGCGAAGAACATACGTCGGAATGCCAGCGCCATACGGCAAAAACTCGGGCAGGTAGCTATCATGCAGCTCCTTGGAAACACCGCGAAGCTTAAAGCCGCCGCTCTCAGAAAAATAAATCGCAGCTCCAGAGGCATCGAGCGTTCCGACGAGCTGATTCAAAACGATATCGAGCAAGCTGGGGAGCTCATTGGAGCCCACGGTACTCATAATGACCGAAAGGGTACCCGAAAGGCGTTTATTCGCCACCCTAAGCTCCGAAAGCGCACGTTTGAGCTGACGATCGTGGGAATACTGCTCTTCGATACTGTGAAGCGCCACCAGGACACGTGGTGCGCGGCGCCCAAAGATGCGTGGAGGCGTTACGGAGCCCGCACGAACCAAGACGGGAATAAAAGAGCCGTCACTCAGCTTGAGCATCAGTTCGTTCTCGGAGCCATCAGTTTCAAATGGTAGACGATGTTCCGTCGCACGTTCAAAAGCGGACGAATACAGGACGTCTTTAACATCTCCACCGATGACGTCGGCGCGTTCCTCGCACATCAAACCAAGTAAGCGATTATTCACATGCAGAATGGTTCCGTCGAGCTCACAAATGATGACAGCATCGCTCGTGATCTCGACCAGTTGGGCAACGTCTGCCCACTCGTTGCGCTCAAGCGTTTCCATCGTGGACCTCACCGTCTATCGGTAACAAAAAAGCCTCCGAAGAGGCTTCTCAAATGCGATGGTGTCGGAGGCGGGACTTGAACCCGCATGACCAAAAAGCGGTCACTAGCACCTCAAGCTAGCGCGTCTGCCAATTCCGCCACTCCGACATGCTATGTTGTTGATTCGCGGTTCGTTTTCTTGGACCCGCGCGTTCAACGAGGAAGATAATAACCTATGATTCGAGAACTGTGCAAGCACTTTTTTCAAAAAAGTTTACGAATTTGTAAATGCGCAGGTAGACTGACCTGTTCGGGCCGAAATGAGGTTGCTTTCCAACGCGTCCTCGGGCATGCGACATTATTTTGATCCGCGCTTCGCGCTACAAAATAATGCCGCCCCCTGCGGAATGCGTTGGAAAGCAACCTCATTCCGGCCCTAGGAGTATGCACTCCGGGCACAGTTCTCAAATATGTTCTGGGGCTAATACAAAATTTAGTGGCTCGGCTTTGCCGAGCCCTTATATGGGGAGGCCGGAGCTAAAGCTCCGGCCTCGCTCAATTTCCTATTAGATTAAGTGAGCGATCGAGGAATCGCACTCCCCCTCTGCCGCGTTAACGTAGGGCCCGCTCTGGAGTTGCCTTTCAGAACATTCCGCAGACCAGGAAACCCCCTTATCCGCAGCTCCGAAGGAGCAGGATAAGGGGGTTTCCATGGTCGAGGACGTTCTGAAAGGCAACTCCAGAGCGGGCCCGGACGAAAACAACCGACTACAGGTCGATGTGCGATTCCTTGATCGGGAACGGCTCGGCGAAGTGGCAGGCGCAGCAGTGGCCCGGGGCAACTTCCTTAAACTCAGGAAGCTTCTCGGAGCAGATGCCCTGCGCGATCGGGCAGCGCGTGTGGAAACGGCAACCGGTCGGCGGATCCAGCGGCGACGGCGGATCGCCAGCGAGGATGATGCGCTTGCGGGTCTTCTGGATATCAGGATCGGGAACCGGCACGGCAGACAGCAGCGACTGCGTGTACGGATGGTGAGGCTCGCTATAGAGCGTTTTCCAGTCCGAAACCTCGACCATCTTACCCAGATACATAACGGCAACGCGATCGGAGATGTGCTGCACGACGGAAAGGTCGTGGGCAATAAACAGATACGCCGTACCGAACTTGTCCTGCAGTTCCTTGAGCAGGTTCAGAACCTGGGCCTGAATGGAAACATCCAGAGCGGAAACGGGCTCGTCGCAGATGATCAGCTTGGGCTTCAGAGCGAACGCGCGGGCGATGCCGACACGCTGACGCTGACCGCCCGAGAACTCGTGCGGATAGCGGTTGATGTGCTCGGGGTTCAGGCCGACGACGTCCAGCAGCTCGCGGACGCGCTCAATGCGCTCCTCCTTGGTACCCACGCCATGAATGGTCATGGGCTCGGAGACGATCTCGCCAATGGTCATACGAGGATTGAGCGAAGCATAGGGGTCCTGGAAGATGAACTGCATCTCGCGACGCATGTCCTTAATCTCATGCTTGCTCATCTCGGCAACATCTTTGCCCTGGAAGAACACTTTGCCGGCCGTCGGCTTGGTCAGGCGCATGATGGTGCGGCCCGTGGTGGACTTACCGCAACCAGACTCGCCGACCAGGCCAAAGGTCTCGCCCGGATAAATCTCGAATGAAATGTCATTCACAGCAGAGACGACACGCTTAGAGAAGCGCTTGGCGAACATGCCGGACTCAGCGGGAAACTCCTTAGAGAGGTGCTCGACCTTCAGCAGCGGAGTACGCTCGTTGGTATCTGCCATTACGCCTCGCCTCCCTTCTTGGAATCCTTGCGCGTACGGGACGTCTCAGGAGCGTTCTTGAGGAACTCGGGGTCACCGGAGTAGTGGCACGCAGAGTAATGACCAGACTCGGTGACAACGCGCTCGGGGCGCTGCTTGCGGCACTTGTCCGTCGCATAGGGGCAACGAGGAGAGAAAACGCAGCCCTCAGGCAAGTTCATGAGCGAAGGCGGGTTGCCGTGAATCGGCGTAAGAGGCTTCTTCTCATCGATGGCCTGTTCCGGGATGGAGCGGATAAGGCCCCAGGTGTAGGGGTGGCGGCTCTCGTAGAAGATTTCCTCAGCAGTACCGAACTCGACAGGACGGCCGGCGTACATAACCATGATCTTATCGGCCATATCGGCGACGACGCCCAGGTCATGGGTAATCATGATGATGGCGTTGCCGTTCTTCTCCTGCATTTCCTGCATAAGCTCAATAATCTGAGCCTGAATGGTAACGTCCAGGGCAGTCGTGGGCTCGTCGGCAATCAGAATATCGGGATCGCAGGCAAGGGCCATAGCAATCATGACACGCTGACGCATACCGCCCGAGAACTGGTGCGGATACTCATTGACGCGCTTCTCGGGCTCGGGAATGCCAACGAGGTCCAAAAGCTCGGTGGCGCGCTTGAGCGCCTCCTGCTTGGAGTAACCACGGTGCAGACGAAGGCCCTCACCCACCTGCTTGCCGATCTTATAGACCGGGTTCAAGGAGGTCATAGGATCCTGGAAGATCATCGCGATGTCGTTACCGCGGATGTGCTGCATCTCTTCCTCGGTCATCTCGAGGATAGAACGACCGCGATAGCGAACGTCGCCGCCCTCAATCTTTCCCGGAGGCATCGAGATGAGGCCCATGATGGTCATGGCGGTCACGGACTTACCGGAGCCGGACTCACCGACGACACCCAGGGTCTCGCCGCGATCGAGCGTGTAGGACACACCGTCGACAGCGCGAACGACACCGTCCTCGGTATGGAAATACATCTTAAGGTCATCGACCTCGAGCAGATGCTGGCCCTCGGGAACCGGCTGGTCCTTCAGGTCCACATAGTTCTTGTTCTTCTTCATCCTTATGCGTCCTTCATCTTGACGTCGAGGGCGTCGCGCAGACCGTCACCCAGCAGGGTGAAGGCGAGCACCGTCGAGAGAATTGCCAGACCGGGCATGATCATCATCCAGGGAGCAGTCAGCAGATACTGCTGACCGTCCTGAATCATGGAGCCCCACGAAGGCGTAGGCGGAATAACGCCCATGCCGAGGAAGGACAGAGCGGACTCGGTCAGAATGGCGCCACCAATGTTCATAGTCGCGTAGACCACGATGGACGCGACGGAGTTCGGGAAGATGTGACGCACAACGATACGAGCATCGGATGCACCCATCGCACGCGCAGCGTCAACATAGTCGTTTTCCTTGACCGTCAGGATTGCAGATCGGAAGACGCGCGCAATCGAAGGCCAGCCGAGAACACCGATGGCGATAAAGACGTTCTGAAGACCACGGCCGATAACGGCGATCATGGCGACGACGAACAGCACGTACGGGAACGCTAGGAAGATATCCGCACAGCGCATGATGATCGTATCCCAGATTCCGCCGTAGAAACCGGCCAGAGCACCCATGATCAGACCGATCACCGTGGAGATGGCGGTGGCCATAATACCGACGGAAAGCGAAACGCGCGCGCCGTAGATAACGCGGACGAGAATGTCGCGGCCAAGGGCGTCGGTACCAAACGGGTGCTCGGCACACGGAGCCAGCAGCGACGTCTCGGCCATGGTAGTCGAGTCGGAAGCCGTCGGCGAACCGAGCCAGGGCTTAGCCCACAGATCGGCGGTCAGGGCAACCAAAACGACGATGATAATCCAGCAGACACCGATAACGGCGAGCTTGTTCTTACGAAGACGCTTAAAAGCGTCGCCCCACAGCGTGCGGGACTTGGCGGGAGCAGATGCGGCCTTGATGGCGGTAGCCTGCTCCTGAGACTGAGAATCAGTTTCCTGCATGAGACGTACCTCCCTTAGGCCTTATCCGACGGACCGCCAAGGCGGATGCGCGGGTCGAGGAATGCATAGCTAATGTCGACGAGCAGGTTGATCACCATGACGACGACAACGATGAGCGTAACGCCACCCATAACGATGGGCCAGTCACGCATGCTAATAGCGCGATAGACCTCATAGCCGATACCGGGCCAGTTAAAGACCGTCTCGGTCAGGATGGCGCCCGAAAGCATGCCGCCAAAGTCGACACCAATATAGGTAACGACGGGGATGAGTGCATTCTTAAGCGCATGCTTGATGATGATCGCGCGATTGGAGAGACCCTTGGCCTTTGCCGTACGGATGTAATCCTGGTTCATGACGTCAAGCAGCTGCGAGCGCATAATGCGGGCAGCATAAGCGGTCGAAACCGAAGCCAGCGTAATGGTCGGAAGCACATAGTGCATCCAATCCTGATACTGAGAGCTGGAACCGCCGGCACCCGAAATCGGCATGGAGAATGCGCCGCCGGTGGCATCCTTGAGGATGACGCCGAAGAACAGCTGCAGCAACATACCGAGCCAGAAGGCCGGGACGGCAACGAGGATCGACGTGGTGAGCGTTACCAAAATATCCCAGAAGGAATAACGCTTAACCGCCGAAATGATACCCGCACCGATACCCATGATTGCCTCGAGTACGATGGCGCACGCGGCAAGTTTGACCGTATACGGATACTTCTGGGCAAAGATTTCCGTAACCGGCAGCTTGCGCTGATACGAATTGCCCAGATCGCCATGAAGCAGGCCGTTCATGTAATACAAGTAACGGTCCACGAGCGACGTTTGAACGGGGTCGCCGTTCTCGTCAAGGATCGCGTTGCCGTCCTCGTCCGTCTGGACCAGGTGATAGCGGACGCGAAGCTGAAGCTCCACCTCGGGGGACAGAGCCTTGTCTCCACCGATCAGCTTGATCGGATCTCCCGGCACGATATTCTGGAGGGCGAACAGAATCAGCGTAACGCCCAAAAATACCGGGATGAACTGAAGCACACGTTTAACGATGTACTTACCCATACCACTCCCCTATCTAGGGATTAACCTAAATGGGATGCCGATCGCCAGACCGGCATCCCAAAATTACCATCAGCCAGTTTACCCCAGGTTAGGGAGAACTGTATGTTTCCCATGAGGTCTACGTAAATACTTGACCCTCACGGAAGCTGCAAACTCTTAGGCGAGCTCAGCGGTACCCAGCTCGGCGTGCTTCTGCGGATCGACATAGAGGTGCTTGATGCGATCGGAGCCGGCGATGGTGTGCGTGTAGAACATCACCGGGATGACCGGGCAGTCGGCAGCGACCATTGCGTCGGCCTCCTGCATCTTAGCGACGCGCTCTTCGTCGTCAACCGTGGTACGAGCCTCGTCGACCTTGGCGTCGAACTCGGGGTTGTTGTAACCAGAGCGGTTGTCGCCACCGAGAGAGGCAGAGTGGAACAGCGGATACAGGAAGTTGTCCATGATCGGGTAGTCGGCAATCCAGCCCAGACGACCGAACTGATAGTTGAAGTTCTGGTACTGCTCGAGCAGCGCAGACCACTCAGGGGTATCGGAGACGGCGGTAACGCCGACCTTGGCGAGGTCGCCGATGATGGACTCCATGATCTCCTTGTGACCACCGTCCTGGTTGTAGGAAAGGGTCACGTTAATGCCACGATCGCCGTTAGCGCCGGCAGGAGCAACCTTGTCGAGGTACTCGTTAGCCTTGTCGACGTCGTAGGCGCAGAACTCCCATGCGCCTTCCTTGTAGCCATCGATGCCCGGAGGAACAATGCCGTCGGCGGGGGTACGGGTACCCTTGAAGATGGTCTTGCAGATGGCCTCGCGGTTAATGGCCAGGGAGATACCCCTGCGCAGGTCGGCGTTGTTGAACGGCTCGGCCGTGGTGTTGCAGGTCAGGTAGTAGGTGGAAGGCTCGGCGCCGAGCAGCATGCGCTCGCCGTCGCCCATGGTGTAGCCGTCCTTGGACACGCCGCGATCCTTCTTGGCAGCGTCGATCTGAGCAACGGGAACGTCGCAGATATCGAGGTTACCGGCCTGGAACTCCTTGTAGGCGGTCTCCACGTCCTTGATGACCTGGAAGTGGATGCCATCGATCTTGGCCTTGTCGCCATAGTAATCGTCGAACTTCTTGAGGTTGATCTCCTGACCATCCTCCCACTTGCCGTCCATCATGAACGGGCCGTTACCGATCGGGGCAAGGTAGAAGCTCTTAACATCGGACTCGGCGCACTCGGGAACCGGGGATAGAGCCGGGTGAGAGGCGACGAAGGGGAAGTCGGCGTAAGCGGAAGACAGCTTAACGACGAGGGTCTCATCGTCGGGGCAAGTAACACCGCTGAGCTCAGTAGCGTTACCGGCAAGCAGATCGTCATAGCCCTCGACCATGGAAAGGTGATAGGAGACCTCGGAAGGACCGTACTCGGTAGCGATGGCCGACTTGGTGTTGACCAGACGCTCCCAAGCGAGCTTGAAGGACTTGGAGGTAACGTCGTCACCGTTGTGGAACTTGGCCTTCTTGATCTTGAAGGTGAACTCGGTGGCGTCGTCGTTGGCCTCGAAGGACTCGCAAGCCAGCGGGACGATCTTGCCCTTCTCGGCGTCGTAAGAGGTCAGAGCATCGAACAGCTGGTACTCGACCTGAGTGCCCTGATCCTCCTGGACGTTGTAGGGGTCGATGCAGACCGGGTTGTTGATGTAGAAGTTCAGCGTCGAACCGGACTCAGAACCGGAAGCGTCGCCGCCCTTCTTGCCGCATGCGGCAAGAAAAGCCATGGAGCTCGCAGCAAGGGTACCGCCGACAAAGGCGCGACGACCCATAACGGGCTGGTGGAACATAGAATCAGCCATGCCATCCTCCTTATGAGATAGGACAAAGAAATGTTCAGTCGGACATATGTCGAGACAATCCGATCCGAACCATCAAAACGCCGCCCGCTGCTATGGCTGGTTATGCACAACAGACCAACGTTTTGCAATACAGTAGCGCATTTTATGCACAATTTGGCGCTGATTCCGGTTAACGGTCGAGAATTTCTTTAGTTGGGCGAAGTATGTGGGGATATTTTGGCTCTGTTACAAGTCTGTAAACAAAAAGGGCCCCGCACATGCGGGACCCCTTACAAACGTATATACGCCGATGCTTAGTAGCCGACGATGCCCTGCGGGAAGAAAAACATGCACAGAACGACACACACGGCAAAAACGACGGCCATAATTACCGTCAGGCGATCGAGGTTCTGCTCCATGACGCCCGTGGCAGAGCTGGAGTTATACAGCGAGCTAGCGATCATATCCGAAACGCCGGTGCCCTTACCGGAATGCATCAGAACGAGAATCGTCAGCGCCACGGCAGAAACAGCCCAAACGACAAACAGAAGAATCTGAAACGGACCCATAGATAAGCTCCTTAATAGAACAATTCAAACTCCAGTACTGTACCACAACCTCCAACACTCCCCCACCTGCCATTTAGGGACGGGGTAGAAATGGCAGAAATACCAAAAAGGGGGTCGTCCGGTTGTGGACAACCCCCTTACTAGAAAACGGTATTTGTTTTCTATTAGGCCTCGGTGGCGAGCACGCGACCCGTCATCTCGGCGGAAGGCTCAATACCAGCCATGGTGAGCATAGTCGGAGCGATATCGGAAAGACGGCCGTCCTCGATACCGGTGAGCTTGGCCTTATCATCAACGATGATGAACGGCACGCGGTTGGTGGTGTGAGCCGTAAACGGATGCTTGGAACCGTCGGAAGCAACGTCAAACATGTGATCGGCGTTGCCATGGTCGGCGGTAATCAGCGCAAAGCCGCCCTTAGCGAGAATCGCCGGGACAACCTTGGACAGAGCATCGTCAACAGCCTCGACGGCCTTAACGGCGGCGTCGAACACGCCGGTGTGACCAACCATGTCGCAGTTCGCGAAGTTCACGATGTAGAAATCAGCGCGATCCTCGTTAATAGCGGCGACGAGCTTCTCGGTAACCTCGGGAGCGCTCATCTCGGGCTGCAGATCGTAGGTAGCAACCTTGGGGGAAGCGACGAGCACGCGCTCCTCGCCCTCCTTGGGCTCCTCGATGCCGCCGTTGAGGAAGAACGTCACATGGGCGTACTTCTCGGTCTCGGCGGTGTGCAGCTGCTTCAGGCCATTGGCGGCGATAACGTCGGCCAGAACGTTCTCGGGGAATGTCTTGGGGAAGGCGACCTCGACGTCAAACGTCGGATCGTACTCGGTCATCGTCACAAAGTGCGAAAGCTTAATCTGCTCGCGCTCAAAGCCGTCGAACTCCTTGTCCGTGAACACGCGAGTCATCTGACGAGCGCGGTCGGGACGGAAGTTGAAGAAGATGGCCGCGTCGCCCTCGTGAATGCCCTCGTTGTGGGCAGCGAAGGGCTCGACGAACTCGTCGCCGCGCGGATCCTTCTCGTAGTAGGCCTTGATACCGGCAACGGGGTCGGTATCGGCATCGGACGCGTTGACCATGACGTCGTAGGCACGCTGGATGCGCTCCCAGCGGTTGTCGCGGTCCATGGCCCAATAGCGGCCCGAAACGGTGGCAACGCGAGCGTCGCAACCGGTCTCCTCGGAGATCTTAGCCAGGAAAGCGCAGAACTCGCTCATGTAGCCGGCACCGGACTGCGGGTCGACGTCGCGGCCATCCATGAAGGCGTGGACGCGAACGGTCTTGACGCCATGCTGGGCAGCCATCTTGACCAGAGCCTCGACGTGGTTCATGTGAGAATGAACACCGCCAGGGCTCATAAGGCCCATGAGGTGCAGGGTCTTGCCTTCGGCCTTGACGTCGTCCATAGCCTTGACGAAGACCTCGTTCTTGGCGATGGAGCCGTCCTTGATGGCGTTGTTGATGCGCGAAAGCTCCTGGAACACGATGCGGCCGGCACCGATGTTGAGGTGACCCACCTCGGAGTTGCCCATCTGGCCGTCGGGAAGGCCCACGTCCTCGCCCGAAGCACCGAGCGTGGTGTGAGGATACTTCTCGTACAGGCTATCAAGGAAGGGCGTCTTGGCAGCGGCGACGGCGTTCTCGCCATCAGCCGGAGCAAGGCCGCAGCCATCCATGATGATCAGGAGTGCAGGAAGATGACGCTGTGCCATATGTCCTACTCGCCTGCCTTGACGACCATAGAGGCGAAGTCGGCAGCCTTGAGCGAAGCGCCGCCCACGAGGGCGCCGTCAACGTCAGGCTTGGCGACGAGCTCGGCAATGTTGCCGGGCTTAGCGGAACCACCGTACAGGACGCGGATACCGTCGGCGAGCTCCTCGCCGAACATCTCCTTGAGGGTCTCACGGATAGCGCCGCAGACCTCCTGAGCGTCCTCGGCGGTAGCGGTCTTGCCGGTGCCGATAGCCCAGATGGGCTCGTAGGCGACGACGACCTGCTTGGGGCAGGTGATCTCAAGACCAGCAAGGCCAGCCTTGACCTGGTTCACGACGTGCTCGACATAGGTGCCAGCCTCGCGGACCTCGAGGGACTCGCCGCAGCAGAAGACGGGAACAAGACCGGCGGCAACGAGGGCCTTGGCCTTCTTGTTCTGATCCTCGTCGGTCTCGTGGAAGTAGTCGCGACGCTCGGAGTGACCGATGATGCAGTAGGTGCAGCCAGCGGACTTGAGCATGTCGCAAGAGGACTCACCGGTGAAGGCACCCTTGGCCTCCCAGTACACGTTCTGAGCACCGAGGGCGATGGGGGCAGCCTGAATACGGTCATGAACCGTGGTGATGTCAATGGTCGGAGGGCAGACGAGCACCTCGACGCCAGCCGGAACCTCGGGCAGAGCCTGAGCCAGCTCGTCGGCGAGCTTGGCGGCCTCGGCGACGTCGTTGTTCATCTTCCAGTTACCAGCGATAAGAAGGGTGCGATTAGGCATCGAGAAGCGCCTCCACTCCGGGCAGGGCCTTACCCTCGACGAGCTCCATGGAAGCGCCACCACCGGTGGAGATCCAGCTCATCTTGTCGGCCAGGTTGAACTTGTTGACAGCCGCGACAGAGTCGCCACCGCCGATGATCGAGGTGCAGTCGGCCTCGGCGACGGCCTCGGCGATAGCCTGGGTGCCGTGAGCGAAGTTGTCGAACTCGAAGACGCCCATGGGGCCGTTCCAGAACACGGTCTTGGCGCCCTTGACGGCCTCGGCGTAGAGCTCCTCGGTCTTGGGGCCGATGTCCATGCCCTCACGATCGTCGGGGATAGCGTCGGAAGCGACAACCTCGGGGACAGCGTCCTCGCCAAAGTGATCGGCAACGCGGTTGTCGATGGGGAGCAGGATCTTGACGCCCTTCTCCTCGGCCTTCTTGAGCATCTCGCCGGCGCGCTCGACCCAGTCCTCTTCCTTGAGGGACTGACCGACGGTCAGACCCTGAGCCAGGAAGAAGGTGTAGGCCATGCCGCCACCGATGATCAGGGTATCAGCGGAGTCGATGAGGTGATCGAGAACGCCGATCTTGGAGGAAACCTTGGAACCGCCGACGATAGCGACGAAGGGGCGCTCGGGCTCGGCGAAGATGCCGGTCAGCGTGTCGACCTCCTTCTCGAGCAGGAAGCCGGCGACGGCAGGCAGGTAAGCGGCGGGGCCCACGACGGAACCCTGGGCGCGGTGAGCGGTGCCGAAGGCATCGAGAACGAAGACGTCACCATAGGAAGCGAGCTTCTTGGCGATCTCGGGATCGTTCTTCTTCTCACGCTTGTCAAAACGGACGTTCTCGAGAACGAGGACCTTGCCCGGCTCGACGGCGGCAACAGCCTCAGCAGCCTTCTCGCCGTAGGTGTCGGCGACAAAGGCAACATCGAGACCAGAGAGCTCAGCGAGCTTCTTGGCGACGGGCTCGAGGGACAGCTCGGGCTGGAAGCCGGTGCCATCGGGACGGCCGAGGTGGCTCATGAGGATGACGCGAGCGTTGTGCTCAACGAGGTAGTTGATGGTGGGCAGGGCAGCCTTGATGCGGGTGGTATCGCCAACGACGCCATCCTTGATAGGCACGTTGAAGTCAACGCGGACGAGAACGCGCTTGCCGTCGACATCGATGTCGCGGACGGTCTTCTTGGTAAAGGCCATGTTTGCTTCTACCTTTCGTACGTGTCTGCCTCCCATTACGGCAGACGATTTCCTATAAAAAGGGCGCGACCCTAGGGTGTAAGCCCTATGAGGCCGCGCCCTTCTTTAGACGCTCAACGAGCTATTCGCTAAAAGCTAAATTAAGCAACGAACTTCTCGAAGTACTTGATGGTGCGGACCATCTGAGAGGTGTAGGAGTTCTCGTTGTCGTACCAAGAGGTGACCTGAACGAGGGTCTGGCCGTTGCCGAGGTCAGAGCACATGGTCTGAGTGGCGTCGAAGATGGAGCCGTGGGTCTCGCCGATGATGTCGGTGGAGACGATGTCGTCCTCGTTGTAACCGAAGGTCTCGGAGATGGTGGAAGCGTAGGCCTTCATAGCGGCGTTGACCTCGTCGACGGTGACCTTCTTGTCAACGACAGCGTAGAGGTTGGTGATGGAGCCGGTCGGCGTCGGGACGCGCTGGGCGGCACCGATGAGCTTACCGTTGAGCTCGGGGAGAACCAGGCCGATAGCCTTGGCAGCACCGGTGGTGTTGGGGACGATGTTGACGGCGCAGGCGCGGCTACGACGCTTGTTGCCTTTGCGCTGCGGGCCGTCGAGCGGCATCTGGTCGCCGGTCCAGGCGTGAATGGTGGTCATGATGCCGGACACGATGGGAGCGAAGTCGTTCAGACCCTTGGCCATCGGGGCGAGGCAGTTGGTGGTGCAGGAAGCAGCGGAGATGATGTTGTCCTCAGCGGTCAGCGTCTCGTGGTTGACGTTGTACACGATGGTGGGCAGATCGCTGCCGGCCGGAGCGGAGATGACGACCTTCTTGGCGCCAGCGTTGATGTGGGCCTGAGCCTTAGCCTTGCTGGTGTAGAAGCCGGTGCACTCGAGAACGACGTCGACGTCGAGGTCGCCCCAAGGCAGGTTGTTGGCGTCAGCCTCCTTGTAGATCTTGATCTCCTTGCCGTCAACGGTGATGGAATCCTCGCCAGCAACGACCTCGTGATCGCGAGCGTAGTTGCCCTGCGTGGAGTCGTACTTCAGCAGGTAAGCGAGCATATCGGGAGAGGTGAGGTCGTTGATAGCGACGATCTCGGAGCCCTCATGACCGAACATCTGACGGAAAGCCAGACGACCGATGCGACCGAAGCCGTTAATAGCAACCTTTACTGCCATTGTGTCTCCTTTCGTAAGGCCCCCGCAAGCTACAGCGCCCGCCGTTGAGGCCCACAAACTAACCACTCGCCTAATATACCTTTTTTTTGACTTGAATTTCACGAGAATGCTCGAAATTGAAAATCAAATTTACGTTAAAACGTTTTAAAGAATAAAATAGCAGCTAAATCCGTATATAAGTCGATACTTTAAACTACCCGTTTGCTTCAATGAGCTTTTCAAGCCTCAAAACTCGATGGTAGAGGGCCGACTTCGACAAGGGAGGGTCAGCCATCTCCCCTAAATCACGCAGCGACAGATCGGGATAGCGCTCGCGCAGGTCGCAAAAGACCGCCAAGGCATCCGGAAGCGCATCGCGAAGGCCGCGCTGCTCGAGCTC
This sequence comes from Collinsella sp. AF36-3AT, assembly GCF_003475205.1. Lineage (NCBI taxonomy): Bacteria > Bacillati > Actinomycetota > Coriobacteriia > Coriobacteriales > Coriobacteriaceae > Collinsella > Collinsella sp. AF36-3AT. The sequence continues at coordinate 112,759 of NZ_QROZ01000006.1, forward strand.
ATCGATAAGCGCAAGCTGATGTTGGGCAGCACCGGCGCTTCTGGTCTGGTTGGCGAGCTCGGCGTTCACGCGACGGTTCACATCGTTCTTAACCAACTTGACCGCGCGCGCCTCCTCAATCTCGGCAACGCTGCGCTTGGCACCAATCAGCTTTAATAAATGCTCGATTTCCTCGGCGCTCTTAATGTACACGGCATATGACCCCCGCCGCGCATTAACACGAGCATGGACCCCAATCTGCCCCAACAGGTCGCAAAGCCCCTTGGCATATTGCTCGCCCTGCACCGCGATCTCCAAATGAAAATCGCCGCGTGGATCGGCCACGAAGCCGCCCGCGATGAGCGCGCCGCGGATGTAGGCAAGCCTGCAGCAGGGACGGGCAACGATGTGTCGGGGAACACCAGCAACGAGCCCTCCCCTGCGGTCTAGAATGCCCAGCAGCACCAGAGCCTTGTCCAGGTCGGGTTGATCGGGCAGGGTAATGAGATAGTTACGGACCTTATGCAAGACCGATTTACGAACGGTGAATTCCGTTTTGAGCTTAAGGATGCGATGCGTCAGCGTGATCATCGTGCGCGCGACGGCTCCCGTCTCGGTCGCGACCGTCAAACGATACCGCCCGGAGCCGGCCAACGAAAGCGTACCGCTCACACGCGTCAGGGCGGCAAGCGTCGACAAATCGCAGTATTCACATTCGGGTTCGCAGCGCGCAAGCTCGTCGCGCACCTCAGCGGTAAACGACATGCAGGCCTATGCCTTCGTGTTGGCGCGCGACAGGTCGCGGTGGGAGATGCTCACGTGATACTGGGCGCCTTCCAGGTAACGGGCCGTGGCCTCGGCAATGGCGACGCTACGGTGCTGTCCCCCCGTGCAGCCGATGGCGATAGAAAGCTGCGGCTTACCCTCCGCGATATAGCCCGGCATCACCGTATCGAGCAGCTGTGTCCAAGCCTTCCAAAACTCCTGCGTCTTGGGGTGGTCCAGAACAAAATCGGAGACCTTTTTATCGAGACCGGTCATCGTGCGCATCTCGGGATCGTAAAACGGATTGGGCAGGAAGCGGACGTCGATCATAATGTCCGCCTCGACGGGCATGCCGTGCTTAAAGCCAAACGAGAACACATGGACGTCCATGAGCTGTTGGTCGGACAGCTCGGAAAATGCCATACGTAGCTTGTTGCGCAGCGCAGAGGTGCGCAGACGACTCGTGTCGATAATCATATCGGCTCGATCGCGCACGCCCTGCAGCTGAAGGCGCTCGCGCTGAATGGCATCGGCCGTAGTCTCCCCCGGCTTGGCAATGGGATGACGGCGGCGATTTTCGCTGTAGCGACGAATCAGCACCTCGTCAGAAGCCTCCAGGAACACGATGTCGCAGCTCATCTCGCGCTCTTCGAGCGCGGCGACCGCATCGAGCAGCTCATCGAACAAGCCCTGGCTACGCAAATCGCAGGTGACGGCGAGATGCCTGCCCACGCCCGTATTAATGCCGACGAGCTCGGCAAGCTGGGCGATCAGACGCGGAGGCAGGTTATCGATGCAAAAATAGCCCATGTCCTCGAACACGTGCATGGCCTGCGTGCGGCCCGATCCGGACATTCCGGTGATGATGACGATATCGGGGATGCGCTCCGAGCGCTCCGCCGCATCCATGGCATCTCCCTTTTGCATGTGCTGCCTCCCAAAAACAAGCGCGGGACCCAGCAACCCGGATCCCGCGCGGTCAATTGCCTATATTGAGTATACCGCCCCGAGCGGATACGAGACCTGTCTTACGCCTCAAGCGCAGCCTTGAACCAACTCGTAATACTCGTGGGGTGCGTGATGGCGGTGCCGACGACAACGGCCCAGGCGCCAGCATCGATCGCAGCGCGAGCCTCCTCGGGCGTGTGCACGCGGCCCTCGCAGATGATGGGAAGACCGGGGAATTCCTCGGTCGCCTGACGCAGGAGTGGCAGGTCGGGGCCATCGGCCATGGTGCAGTCGATGGCGGCGACGCCGTGAGAAAGCGTGGTGGATACCAGGTCAAAGCCCATATCAACCGCACGGCGAATGTCCTCGATGGTGGCACAATCCGCCATCAGGAGCACACCCTCCTCGTGCAGCGGGCGGAAGGTATCCTCGACGGTCTTGCCATCGGGACGCGGACGATCAGTGGCGTCGATCGCCACGATATCGGCACCGGCAGCAACGCAGGCGCGAGCGTGACGCAGCGTCGGCGTGATGTAAACGCCCTCGTGTCCATCCTTCCACAGGCCGATGACGGGAACCTCACAGCGACCCTTAATGGCGGCAATGTCGGCAAGGCCCTGACAGCGAATGGCGGCGGCGCCGCCAAGCTCGCAGGCGCGAGACATCTGAGCCATGGTTTCGGGCGTACGAAGCGGCTCGCCCATATAGGCTTGAACGCTCACGACGAGCTTGCCCTTCAGGGATTGAATCAAAGGATCAACGGTCATGTTCGACTCAACCTTTCTCAAAACAGCCTTCTGAGACACCGCACCTTGACGTTCAAACCGTCGCTCGCGTACCGAAGTACGCTTCGCTCCTCTTTCACGTCAATCTGCGGCACCTCAGAAGGCGCACTTGGTAGTTATGTTTACTTCAACGACGCAAGAAGGTGTTCGGCGGCACCGATAAGCGGTGCGTCGCCCTCCAGAGAGCCGATGAGGATCGGCGTGTCCTGAAGCGGATCGAGCGCCTGGCTGGCATAGCCCTCGTGCACCGAATCCTTCCACGTCTGCGAACGCCAATCGGGACCTTGGTGAATCACACCGCCCGAAAGCACGATGACCTCAGGGTCCAGGATGTTAGCGAGCGAGCCCAAGCTGGCACCCAGCGCAAAGCCGGCATCATGGATGACCTCGGTCGCCTTTGCGTCGCCTGCACGGCACAGGTCGTTCACATCGCGACCGACCGAAGGACGGCTGGGGTCGACGCGGCCAAAGCGCTCATCGTACATACGACCAATGGAAGTGCCCGAAGCAACCGACTCCAGATGGCCGGAACGCCCGCAGGCGCAGGGAATGCCGGCGGCAGCCGAGCACTCGATGTGGCCCATATGACCGGCAGCACCATGGAAGCCCTGCATCACGCGGCCGTTCTCGACATATGCGCCGCCGATACCCGTACCGATGCCAAGACACAAGACGGAGAACTTGCCCTTGCCGACACCCCAGTGGGCCTCGCCCAGAGCATGAGCCTGCACGTCGCCTACAACGGCAACGGGAAGACCGAGATCCTCGCGCAGACGCGGCCCCAACTGAACGCCGGACCAGCCGGGCATGATCTCATTGGCATACGCGATGGCGCCCGTCTTGGGATCGACGACGCCAGCGGCACCGATACCGACGCCAAGGACCTCGACATCGGGATTCGCCTCGAGAGCAGCCTTGATGGATGCCTCGATACGCTGGAAGACGGCCTCGCCGCCCTCTTGGGCCTCTGTGGGAACCTCGGCCTCAAAAACGGGATGGGGCACACTACCGTCAGCTGGGTACTCCATGATGGCAGTCGCGATCTTAGTTCCGCCGATATCGACAGAGCAGACGTACTTGTTCTCCATGTCGCTCTCCTTCGGAGATAAAAACAACTACAGGAAATGCGCCGTCAGGCTAGCCGTCACAGCGCAGTAAAGGTTATCCAGGTGCCCGAGATCGCCGAGAAACCGTGTGGCCATTGACCTAACGGGTCATGGCCACACGGTTGAACGGCGAGGTCGGGTGCCTGGGAAAGCTTTACAGGAGACCGTTGTCCTGGAGGACCTTCTTAATAGCCTCGACGTTCTCGCCAGTCATGGCCTTCACCGGGCGCGGCATGGTCGGGCTGTCGAAGATGCCCATGAGGTTCATAGCGGTCTTGAAGGCGCCGACGCCACCGGCATAGCCCTGGACGCCCGAGGTGACATCCCAGATGTGGGAGATCTCGTTGAGGCGATCCTGCTCGGCCTTGACGGTAGCCCAGTCACCGGTCTGAGCGGCCTTCCACTGGCGCACGTAGCCCTCGGGCTCAACGTTGGCAAGGCCCGGGACAGAACCGTCGGCGCCACCGAGGTAAGCGCCGTCGACGACAACCTCGTGACCGGTGAGGATGCTCATCGGATGGCCATTCTTCTCGTTCTCCTGAACGAGGTAGCGGAACGAGATGTCATCACCCGAGGAATCCTTGACGCCAGCAAGGACGCCCTCGGCGCCGAGCTTGGCAAGGAGCTTCCAGGGGAGCTTGGTGTGAACGCACACGGGAATGTCATAGGCAAAGATGGGCAGGTCGAGCTCCTCGTGCAGAATGCGGAAGTGCTCCTCGACCTCGGTCATGCCCTGCAGGGCATAGAACGGGCAGGTGGCGACGAGGGCATCGGCACCCAGCTCCTGAGCGACCTTACCGTGCTCAATCATGCGCTCGGTCTCGGTATCGATGATGCCGACCAGGACGGGCACGCGGTGGTCGACGATACGAACGGCCTCGGCGATGATCTGGCGACGACGCTCATCGGTGGAGAAGACGACCTCGCCCGAGGATCCCAGGAAGAACAGGCCATCGACGCCGGCATCGATCATGCGGTTGATGCTGCGCTCAAAGGAGGCAACGTCGAGCTGGTGATCTTCGGTATCGGGAACAACGACGGGAGGGATAACGCCGGTGAATTTCTGAGTTGCCACAAGAATCTCCTTAGTTGTCTGGCGGGCGGCCCTATGCCACCCACTCTTGTTGGCAGTGTCCAGGCCGTCTAGGCCAAAGAACACGGGTAGAACGTTTGGTTAAAAAAGTCGATGACTTCGTTTTCGAACGCATTGATGCGCTCATGAGCGTATTTGGCATAGATGATATGCCTCCGGTCACACTCAAGACCGTTGAATACGGCAAACTGGCCCTTGGGATCGCTCACGGTATCCATAAGCGATGTGCCCATGAGCACCGATCCACGCACCCGAGACGACAACGCCTCGAGGCCGCCAGGAAGCGGATTGGCAACCGCCGTGCAGGCGAGGCCCCGCTCGTCCAGAGCGGAAACCGCCAGCGCGACTCCGCCGCCAAGGCCCTCGCCCCATGCAAAGATGCGGTCGGGGTCCACGCCATCAAGATTGCGCGCCACCTTCGCCATCGCGCAACCCCAACGGACGCGCTTGACAAAAGCAGGAGAGGCAATCCCCTGCTGCAGCTCGCTGGATCCAATCGCCTCATCGTCCAGCGCAAGCACGGCATATCCCATGGCCGCAAACCTCGTCATGTGATGCCATCCCCGCACGGGTCGGTCGATGTCGTGAAACATCAGACATAGCGGCACAAGCTCGGATGCCCGGGCGTGACCTAAGGGCTCAATCAAACGGCCGTGTACGACATACCCGCCGAGTTCAAAGGAAACCTCGGAGTAGCGCGCGCACGGATTGACGAAATCAATCGCCGTAACAGTCAGGCCGCAAACCTCAAAGTCCGAGGCGGCTGTCTCTAATTTGGAAACATCCGCAGAAGCATCGCCGCGCCAACCCCGGAAATCAGAGAGCCTTGACGAAACCGTTCCAGGCATCCCCGCGAGCCCGGGGACGATCAGCTCGTCGACATTGCTCTCGAACTTAGACATGAGCCTCCCCTCCCTCGCAGAAAAACGGAATGATCATGTCGTCAAAGTCCTGAATCTCCTCGTGACCGAAGCCCTCAAAGAACTCGTGTCGTTTCTCACAGGCCAGGTTGTTGTAGACCGCAAACTGCGTCGCCGGCGGACAGACGATATCGGCTGTGCCGGTGCCAAACAGCACGGGGCATTTGACCATAGGGGCAAAGTTCTTGGAATCGAAGGACGCCAGCTTGGCATAGGCTTCGTCGATACGAGTCGAGTCCTCGTCAAACCAGCGAGACCAATAGCGCAGGCCCTCGTAGGCAATGTCGTCGGCATCCAAATCCCAGACTAGGCGGAAATCCGACAGGAAGGGATAGAGGATGGCGGCGCGATTGATAAGCTCGCTGTTAAGTGCACAGGTCGCAATGCCCAAACCGCCGCCCTGCGACGCGCCGTTCACAAACACACGGGCAAGATCGATGCCCTCGAGCTCGCGAACGATGCGGCACAGGATGCGAATATCTTGGTGCAAGCGGACATAGTAGAGGTTGGCCGGATCGCCGTCGATACCGGCGACGATATGGCCCGCGACCGTTGTGCCCTCAAATCCACCAATGTCCTCGGAGGGACCTCCTTGGCCGGGGCAGTCGAGGGCGATGAGTGCCATGCCCATGCCCGCAAACGACGCCTGCTCAAACCAGCTGCGGCTTGCACCCGGATACCCATGGGACTGAAGTACCAATGGCACGGGCTCGTCCGAGACGGGTTTAAGGTACTTGGCATGCAGGCGAGCGCCACACATGCCGGTATACCAGAGGTCGAAAAGCTGGCAGGTCACGGCATCGGTGACCGATGCCGTCTCGATCGCATAGTCAAGCCCGACGGCGTCGGCCTCGGCCATGCGGTCCTTCCAAAAGAGATCGAAATCTGATGGACGGGGCATGGCGCCCCGATACCCACCAAATTGCTGTTGTAGCTCCTGAGCACTTGGCATGGCTCGTGAACCCAACCTTTCGAAATCGCAACGGAGGTGCGCCCGGCAAGGGAACCGGGCGCACGGGAGGGAAAGCGAGGCTACTCGCCGAGCTTGGGATGCAGCAGCGACGGCGCAGCACCGAGCAGCATCTTGGTGTAGGGGTCCTGAGGGTGCTGGAAGACCTGCTTGGCCTCGCCCTGCTCGACGATCTTGCCGCCATTCATAACGATGATGTCGTCAGAGATATAGCGGACCGTCTGGATGTCATGGCTGATGAACACCATGGCCAGGCCGAGCTCCTTCTTAAGGTCGGTCAGCAGGTTCAGAATCTGCGCGCGGACCGAAACGTCCAGAGCCGAGGTGGGCTCGTCGGCGATGATGGCATCGGGGTTCAACGACAAGGCACGGGCAATTGCGACGCGCTGGCGCTGGCCGCCCGAAAGCTGGCCGGGAAGAACCTCGGCGGCAGAGCTGGGCAGACCGGTGAGCTCCAGGAGCTCCTTGACGCGCTTCTCCTGCTCGGCCTCGGTACCCAGGTTGTGGACGCGCATGGGGTCGAGCAGCTGCTCGCGAACGACCATGCGGGGATTGAGCGCCGTAGCCGGATTCTGGAACACGACCGAGATGACACGGCCCATGTGACGACGGTCCTCGGCGGTACGCTTAGTAACGTCCTTGCCCTTAAAGTAGACCTTGCCGCTCGTTGGGGCCTGCAGGCCGCACATGACGTTAGCGGTGGTGGACTTTCCGCAACCGGACTCGCCGACGATGCCGATCGTCTGACCGGGCATGAGCTTAATCGTTACACCCTGGACGGCGTGAACCAGGTTGGGGTGCAGAATCGAGCCGGTACGGGTCCTAAAGGTGACGTGGACGTCATCAAGGAAGATGATCGGCTCGACGCCGTTGACTGCGGTCTCGCTCATCTACATCACCTCCGCGTGAGGGGTCAAACCATTTGCCTTGAGCACCTCGTCGGGGAGCTCGGAATAGAAGTGCTCGGTGCCGGGCACGCGCTTGAAGACCGGACGGGTGTCCAGGCCAATGCGCGGATGGCTCGAGCGGGGCGCGAAGCGATCGCCCTTGGGGAAATCGCGCGGGCTCGGAACGGCGCCGGGCACCTGGTGCAGACGGCCCGAACCGCTCTCGATGGACAGAACGGAGCCCAGAAGACCGCGGGTGTACTCGTGGATCGGGTTAGTGAGCAGCTCCTTGGTGGGCGCCTGCTCGATAACCTGACCGGCGTACATAACCGTGATGTTATGGGCGACCTCGGCGACCAACGCCAAGTCATGCGAGACGAAGATCATGGCAAAGCCGAGCTTGGCCTGAAGGTCGTTGAGCAGCTTGATGACCTGCTTCTGGACGGTAACGTCCAGAGCGGTCGTGGGCTCGTCGCAGATGACCAGCTTGGGGTCGCGGGTAAGGGCCATAGCGATCAGGACACGCTGACGCTGGCCACCGGAAAGCTCATGCGGGTAGCTCTCGAGCGTACGCTTGGGGTCGAGGCCCACGAGCTCCAGGAGTTCCTCGGCGCTGCGGGTGCCGCCGCGCTTGGTGAGCTGCTTCATCTGGGCAGAGATGAGCATGGAGGGGTTGAGCGAGGACAGGGCGTCCTGATAGACCATAGCGATATCGGTACCGCGCAGGCCGAACCACTCCTTCTTGCTCATCTTGAGCAGGTCGCGGCCCTCCCAAAGGACCTCGCCGGAAAGGTGCTCGTCATCGTCGGTCAGGCCCATGATGGCCAGCGTGGTGATGGACTTACCGCAACCGGACTCGCCCACCAGGCCCATGGTCTGACCAGGACGGACGTCAAAGTTGACATGGTCGACGACGTTGATATCGCCGTGATGCTCAAACTGAATGCAGAAGTCACGGACCGAGAGAATCGGTTCGACAGACTCGTCGGGCACATGGCGATCGTCACGCTTGAGCTCGACATCGCGCAGGGCGCCAAGGCGAGCGGAGAGGGACTGGGCCTGCTCCTTGTAGGCGCGAACGGGGTCGGAGACCAGCAGGTCGGCCTCGCGACGCTTGGAGGAATCGGTCGGATCCAGGGCGGCGGAGGGAGCAGCGGCCATGGCGTCGGTAATGCCCTCGGAGAGGATGTTGAGCGCCAGGCAGGTGATCATGATGGCCAGGCCCGGGAACAGCGCCTGCCACCAACGGCCGGCGAGCACGCCGCCGCGGGCGTCGGCGAGGATGTTGCCCCAGGTAGCGGTGGGCTCCTGGATACCAGCGCCGATGAAGGTCAGCGAGGCCTCGAAGATGATGGCGTCGGCGACCAGGGTAACGGTGAAGACCATGATCGGGGCGATGCAGTTACGCAGAACATGCTTGATCAAAATCCACGGAGCCTTGGCGCCGGAAACGATGACCGCGCGGACATAGTCCTCGCCGTACTCGGACACGATGTTGGCACGCACGATACGGGCAATCTGCGGAGTGTACATAAAGCCGATGGCGAAGATGATCGACGGCACGGAGTTGCCCAGGATGGAGACGAAGACGGCCGCGAGGGCGATGCCCGGGATGGACATGATGATGTCCAAGATACGCATGATCGTCTCGGAGACGGCCTTGCGCGAAACCGCTGCAAGGGCGCCCACGACCGAGCCGCAGACCAGAGCCATGGCAGTGGCGCCAAAGCCGATAATCAGCGAGTAACGACCACCGTAGAGCATACGCGACAGAATATCGCGACCCTTATCGTCGGTACCGAAGATAAATCCGTTGCCGGGAGCCTGGCGAGCCGTAAAGATCTCGACCGGGCTATAGGGGGCAAGAAGGGGCGCCAGAATCGCAGTCAGCGCGACCAGCACCAGCACGACGGCGGCAATCTTAGAAGACAGCGTCATCTTCTTCCAGCCACCGAGCTTGAGCCCCTTGGAGGCAGCCTTCTCGAGCTGCTCGGTTTGCTTCTCTCGAATCTTTACCATAATCTACACCGTCCTGATGCGCGGGTTGATGAGCAGGTAGAGCATGTCAACCACGATGTTGATGATGATGAAGGCAAGAGCAACGACGATAACGACGCCCTGAACCAGGTTCGCCTCGTTGCCCTGAACGCCCTGCAGAATCGCGGTGCCCATGCCGGGGAGGTTGAAGATAACCTCGATGACGACGGCGCCGCCCATGAGGTAACCGATCTTAAGACCGAGGGTGGTGACCGGGGTGATCAGCGCATTGCGAAGAACGTTGATACCGACGACGACCTTCTCGGGAACGCCGGCACCGCGAGCCATACGGACATAGTCCTTGTCGAGCTCCTCGACCATGGCGGTACGCACGATACGAGTCATCTGGCCCGTCAGCGGAAATGCCAAGGCGATGGCGGGCATAATCATGCGGCCCAGATAACCAGCCGGATTCGTGGTGAAGTGAGGCAGAGCACCCGATGCCGGGAGCACCTTAAGGTAGGAAGAGAACAGCAGGATCAACAGAACGGCAAGCCAGAACGACGGGGTTGCCAAGCCGGCGATGGAAAAGACGCGGATCACTTGGTCCGGCCATTTGTCGCGATACAGTGCCGCGATGACGCCGAGCAAAAACGAAACGACCGCACCGATGGCAAGGCCGATGAAGGTCAGCTGCATCGTGACGGGCAGGGCCGTGGAGATGCGCTTGGCAACGGAGTTGCGAGCAGCACCATAGGTGCCCATGTCGCCATGGATCAAATCGCCCATATAGCGCACGTAGCGCACGGGCCAGGGGTCGTCCAGACCATACTTCTCATGGTACTCGGCAACCGCCTCGGGCGAGGCACCGTCACCCAACGCCGTGTAGGCGGGGTCGGTCTTGGAGAACGACATAAGGAAGAACACCAGGACGGTGACGCCCAATGCCATGATCGGCAGCGCCACAAGACGCCTTCCAATCAAACGTAGCAAGTTGTTCACGTTCTCTCCCCTTTCTTTTGTCGGTAGGACCAACTGGTATATGAGTACGGATACTCATTACAAGACCCGAGCGACATCGAGGTCGCCCGGGTCTTTGTTTCAACTATGAGGATACGGTCCCAACGACCGACATCCTGCATACAGACTCAAGCGAGTCTTACGCCTTGACGGTCGCAACGCCCCTGAAGGACATGCTCGTCGTGCCGATGCCCTTGAAGCCATCGAGGGCCTCGCCGTTGGGCGCAGTGGACGGATCGTCCCAGGAAGCGGAGACGGTCTTGACGTGGACAACGGGGTACAGAACGGCGTTGTCGGCAATGATGTCGAAGCACTCGTTCCACTTCTTCTGCTGCTCGTCGCCCTCGGCGGCAAGAGCCTCGTCCATGAGACTGTGGAGCTTCTGCCACTCAGCGGACTCCTTCCACGGGCAACGGGTCTGCATCCAGACGTTGTCGCCGTACCACCAGTTGAGCAGCAGGTCGGGGTCGGCGCCGAAGCAGGAAGGATCGCCAGGGGCAAGGAGGATATCGTAGGCCTCGCCGCCGTCGATGGCAGCGTAGGTGGCCGGCGAGGTATCGGTCTGGATGGTCACATCGAAGCCGAGAGCGTCGAGGTCGTTCTTGACCTGGGCGGCCATGCCCTTAATCTGCTCGTTGTCGGTGGTGCGCAGGGTGATGGCACCCGGGGTGATGCCAGACTCCTCGATGAGCTTCTTAGCCTTCTTGGCGTCGGTCTTGTACACCGTGGAAGCCTCATGATAGTTGGTGAAGCTCTTGGGCAGGTAGCAGCTGGCAGCGGTGGCAAGGCCGGCGAAGGTGTTGCTGACCATCTTCTCGGTGTCGAGCGCATACATGACAGCCTGACGGACCTTGACGTTGTTCCAAGGCTCCTTGGCGACGTTGAACATGATGAAGCGGGTGCCGAAACCCTGAACGTTATCGATCTTGCAGCCGGCGCTCTCGAGCTGGTCGACGGCGTCAGCGGTAACGAGCTCCATAACGAGCGTGGAGCCCTCCTGCTGAGCGGTAACGCGAGCGGTGGGGTCGGTCAGGATGCTGTACTGGATCTTCTTATCCTCAGCAGCATACTCACCGTTGTACTCGGGGTTGGGAACCAGGGTGATCTCGGTATCGGAGATAGAGTCGTACATCCAGGGGCCGGAGCCGATCGGCTGCTTGGCGCGATCCTCCTCGGTCTGGGTGGCCGGGGTAACGCGGACGATGGCCAGACGATCCTTGAGCAGGGAGAAGTTGGGGACCTTGGTCTTGACCGTCACGGTGCTGGCGTCCTTGGCCTCGATGGACTCGAAGGGCTGGAAGAACGGAGCATAGGTAGCGGAAGCGGCGCAAGCGGTGTAGGAGGCAACGACATCGTCAGCGGTGACCTCGGTGCCATCGGAGAACTTGGCGCCCTTGCGGATGGTGACCTCGAAAGTGGTGTCGTCCACAGACTTGGGATCGTCGGTGGCGAGCTCTTTGAAGGTGCTGTAGTCGTGGTAATCGATGCCGTAGAGGCCCTCGACGACGTGCCAGTTAGCACCCAGGCCCACAGCGGAGCCGGTGCTGGCGGGATCGAAGCTGGACGGAGCGTAAGCGGAACCAGCGGTGATCACGCCGCCGCCACGGTTGGCGGAATCGGTGGAACCGGAAGCGGAACCCTCGTCGCTAGAGCTGCCACCGCAGCCGGTGAGACCAAGCCCTGCGACAGCAGCGACGCTGCCGGTGAGGCCGAGGAACGAACGCCTGGACATACCCTTGTTGATGATGGCCATGTCTTCTCCTATCAATAGAGAATCTTACCCGGGAGCGCCTAGACGTGCCCCCGCGCAACTTGCGGACGATATATACCTTACCTACCGACGAACCCAACTGAGGTGCCGCGCTCGGCGACCGATACATACATACGCTTGAACGGTATTTGCTACCGTTCACCGAATTCATTGACAAACGATTCGCCAGACAGTATGTATCGACGAGGTGAGATATCAGTCTTCGTCAACCCGCAGGATAGCAGGGTTGTTCACCATGGCTAGTCAAACGTTTTAGCGTTAATTAAACCCGAAATCGGCTGGTAATCGCCGTGAAATAAATGATTGAAAATCACGCAATCATGTATATCAGTTGTTTAGAGGCGTGTTTAGTTTTCGGATTGCTTTGCCGCCGCCTCGGCGCGCTCGGCATTCCATGCAACGAGCGCCTCGTGAACCGCTTTGGCGACATCGGCAGGAATGCCTCGAACTTCCGCGATCTCTTGCTCGCTCGCCGCGCGCAAACGCTTCATCGAGCCAAAATGGCGCATAAGGGCACGTTTTCTGGTGGGTCCCACGCCTGGAACGTCATCGAGTACCGAAACCGTCATGGCTTTATCGCGCAATTCGCGATGGAACGTGATGGCAAAACGGTGCGATTCATCGCGCACCTGTTTAATTAGATAGAGCGACGCGGACCCGGTCGGCAGCACGACGGGAGTCTCGTCCCAAGGCACGAAAACCTCCTCATCGGCCTTTGCCAAGCCACAAACTGGTATATCGAGCCCAAGAGCCTCAAGTTGCTTGATCGCAGCGGTCAATTGCGGCTTACCGCCATCGACAACGAGCAAATCGGGGCGCGAGCCAAAGCGCTCGTCGGCCATGCGCTCGGGAGCATAACGTCGTCCCAAAACCTCGGACATCGACACGAAGTCGTTTGCCTCGTCCAATTCGGCCTGAATTTTAAAACGACGATACTGACTCTTGTCGGCGCGCCCGTTGGTAAACACCACCATCGAGGCGACCGTAAAGGTGCCATGCAGTGTAGAGATATCGAAGCACTCGATACGCAACGGCGGCGATGGCAGCGCCAACGCACTTTCGAGCTCCAGGAGCGCTTGATTGGTGCGGTCGTCAGCGTACCCCGTTCGCATCATGTAGCGCATGAGGGCATGGCGCGCATTTTTGGATGCCATATCGAGCAGACGGTGCTTTTCGCCACGCTGCGGCCTATGGAGATGGCAGGAACGCTCACGCTTGCCCGCAAGCCACTCCCCCAGCGCTTCCACATCCTCAAGCTCGACGGAAAGGTTGACCTCAGCTGGAATATCAGCCGTCTCGTCGTAATAGCGCTTAAGAAAGCCCGACTGGAGCTCTTCCTCGTCAACATCAAGACCCTTGTCGAGAATGAACTCGCAGGTGCGAACTGTTCGGCCCTCGCGAACGACGAAGACGCAAGCGGCGGAGATGGTCTCCTCGCGATAGAAACCGATGACATCTATATCGACACTGGAGGGAAAAACGACTTGCTGACGATCGTCCAGACCCCTGATGACCTCCAAACGACGTTTGACGCGTGCCGCGCGCTCAAAGTCGAGCGCCTCAGCGGCATCCGTCATCTCGGAGGTCAGCTCATCGACGACATCCTTGCGATGGCCCGACAAAAAGCGCTCGACACGCTTGACGTTCTTGGCATAGTCTGCCGGGGAAATCGCGCCGACACACGCACCCGGGCCGCGCCCGACATGGTAGTCAAAGCAGGGGCGCCCGTTTTGCGCGCAAACCATATTGACGATGTCTTCCTCGCCCTTGTGGGACTCGACGATACGGCGACAACGACGCCACTCCGCACAGGATGCGGAGCAGATGGGGATAACCTTGCGCAGCGTATCTATCGTCTCACGTGCCGCGCGGCTATCGGTATAAGGTCCAAAATAGCGCGTTCCCGGCTTATGACGCTCACGCGTGTATTTGATAGCGGGATACAGGTCGCCCTTTGTAATGGCGATAAAGGGGTAGCTCTTGTCATCCTTGAGGTCGACGTTAAAGTACGGATGGTACTGACCAATCAAATTGCGCTCGAGCACCAACGCCTCGTGCTCGGTCTCCACCACGATATAGTCAAAGCTCGCCACCAGCTGCATCATCAGCGGGATCTTCTGGCGCTCGTCCTGCAGCGTCACGTACTGACGCATACGGGCGCGCAGGTTTTTCGCCTTGCCCACGTAGATGACATCGCCCTTGGCGTCTTTCCAAAGGTAGCAGCCGGGCTGCGTGGGAACGCGCGAAACCTGCTCGGCAAGCGTTGGAATGTTGTCGTGACCGGCCACGCGCACCTACTTGCGACGAATCAGCGCCGAGACCTCGGGCATCTTAAGGACGACGGCAAGGCCAAAGGTAACAGCAAGCGAGACGACACCCGCAACGCAAACGTAGCCAAGAGTAATCAGAATCGAGCCGCCAAGTGCCCCGACAAAGTGCTCAAGCGCCCACATGACGCCGGCGCCTGCGGCAGCACCCAGGCCACCGAGCAAAAGGCCAAAGAAACCGCCATGCAGGATAGATTTAACCTGAAGACCACGCAGACGACGACGCAGCCACCACAGCGAGCAACCGACCAAGATCACGTAGTCGACGACATACGAAAGCGCGATTGCCGGCATACCGAAGCCCAGCACAACGCCAAACAGCAGAACCGAGCCGGCCTGGCCGATGGCGGAATACAGACAATAGCGGCTATAGGGCTTCATGTCGAGCAAGGCAGAGAAGCTCTTCTGCATCAGCACGACCACGCCGTAGAGCGGCAGGGAAAGTGCCAGGTAGATAAGGAACTCCGACACCAGCGCCACACCGGACTCATCGAACTTGCCAGCGCAGTAGATCATGTTGAGCGGACGCGCGAAGACAATCAGGTACAGCGCGAATGGAATCAGGAAGAACAGCATCTGGGCGACGCCACGCGAAATGCCCGTGCGGACGCTGTCGTAATCCTTCTCCTGTGCGTCGTGAGAGAGCTCGGTATAGAGCGCCGTCGAAAGCGAGGCGGCAATCAGCGCGTAGGGCAGCGTGTACCACAGGCGCGCATAGGCGATGACGGAAGGACCAGTCTCGGGCTGGACCACCAACGCAGCAGCGTTGGTGATAGAAGTCGAGACAAACATGCACACCGTGGCGAGCAGCGTCGGGATACCGAGCGCAATCGTCTGGCGCAGTGCGGGGTCCTTAAAGTCGATATGGATATGGGGATGCACGCCGTGCTTGCCAAGCGCGGGGATCTGACATGCCATCTGAACAAAGACACCGAGGGTCGTACCGGCCGCAATCAAGATGATGCCGGCACGTTCGCCAAACTGTGCGGACACGGGCGCAAAGCCCATAAAGCTCGCAATGACGATCACATTGTTGAGGACCGGGGCAAACGTCGACCAGAAGTAGTCGCGGTGTGCGTTGAGGACGCCCGAAAACACCGAGCCCAAACCATAAAACAGAATCTGGATGGCAAAGAAACGGAACATGAACGCAGCGGTATCCATGCTGCCGCCGTCACCCGAAAGGAACGATTGCGTCCAGATAAAGCCCGGGGCGAACACGGTCCCCAGCAACGAAATGCCACCCAGCACCAATAGCAGAATACCGAGCAGGTTGCCCACGTACTCGTTAGAGGCCTCGCGACCCTGCTCACGCCTCACGCCCATGTACACGGGCAAAAACGCCGTCACGAGCATGCCGCCCATCACGAGTTCGTAGAGCATATTGGGCAGGTTGTTGGCGACCTGATAGGAAGACGAGAGCAGCGACATGCCGATAGCGGCCGCCATTGCCCACGTGCGGATAAAACCGGTGACGCGAGACACGATGGTCAGGATGGTCATAAGCCCGGCGGAACGACCAACCGTGGAGTAGTCCGACGAGCCCATGTCGTCAGTGTCGTCTCGCGACGAAGAAGCTTCGGATGAGGGTGTCTGAGGCGCAGATTCTTTTGCAAAATGAGCTCCGCACTTCAATTCTTCCTGCGGCATCGCTCAGTCCTCTCTCGTAATCGGGGCGACCGTCGCCCCGCAAAATGCAATTAAATCATCGGGCGCAAGCTCAAGCTGATAACCACGCTTGCCTCCCGAAATAAAAATGGTATCCCAAAGGACACATGTCTCATCAATGAGCGTCCGGTAGCGTTTTTTCATACCGACCGGACTGCAGCCGCCGCGAACGTAGCCAGTCGCCGCAAGCAAATCCTTCACATGCATCATGGCCAAGGACTTCTCCCCCGCGGCACGCGCGGCGGACTTTAGATCGAGCTCGTCGGCAACAGGGATGCAGCACACGACGTGGTCGTTGGACGGCGTCACGCAGACCAAGGTCTTAAATCCTTGTCCGGGCTCCTCGCCAAGCTGCTCCGAAATCGCGACCCCCAGGCCCGCCGACTCATCACCATCGTCTTCGTACGTATGTAGAACATAGGAAATGCCGGCGCTTTCCAGCTCGCGCATCGCATTGGTTTTTGGCGTCTTTACAGCCTTTGCCATGGCATATCCTTTCCCTCGCATTCGGACGCAAGGATTAAGTATATGTCCAATTCAGCTGCATACGTCACTTCGACACAGCAAGCGCCATCGAATCACAAGGAGTCGATGGCGCCCATAAACTGAATCGCCTATTTATTGAGCATCAAGTTGAGCCTGACGCTCCCGGTCACGCCTGAGCAACGGCGCCAAAAACTTGCCCGTATAACTCTGCGGACAGTCCGCAACCTGCTCCGGTGTGCCCGAAACCACGACGGTTCCGCCGCCGTTACCGCCCTCGGGGCCCATATCGATCAGGCGGTCGGCAACCTTGATGACATCAAGGTTGTGTTCAATCACCAGCACCGTGTTGCCCGCATCGACCAAGCGCTGCAGCACATCGAGCAGCTGGCGGACGTCCTCAAAATGAAGGCCGGTCGTCGGCTCATCCAAAATATAGAACGTCTTGCCCGTCTGGCGTCGATGAAGCTCCTTGGCGAGCTTCACACGCTGCGCCTCGCCGCCCGAGAGCGTCGTAGCGGGCTGGCCCAGGCTCACGTAGCCCAAGCCTACATCGTACAGCGTCTGGAGCTTGCGCTTAATCTGCGGGATATTCCCAAAGAAGGCCAGTGCCTCGGTGACGCTCATGTCGAGCACGTCCGAGATAGTCTTACCACGGTAGGTGACCTCAAGCGTCTCGCGGTTATAGCGTTTGCCGCCGCAGACCTCACAGGGGACATAGATATCGGGAAGGAAGTGCATCTCGATCTTAATTTGTCCGTCGCCCTTGCATGCTTCGCAGCGACCGCCGCTCACGTTAAAGGAGAAACGTCCCGGCGAGTAGCCGCGCGCCTTCGACTCCGGCGTACTCGCAAACAGCGCGCGAAGATCATCCCACAGGCCAATGTACGTAGCAGGGTTGGAACGCGGCGTGCGGCCAATCGGCGACTGGTCGATATCGATAACTTTATCGATACACTCGATGCCCTCGATTTTCTTATACGGACCCACAGGGCGCGTCGAACGGTGAATGGCATTCGTAAGGGCAGGTGCGATAGTGTCGGTAACCAGGGAGCTCTTACCCGATCCCGACACGCCGGTAACGACCGTAAGCGTACCAAACTCGATCTTGGCGGTAACGTTTTTGAGGTTGTTGGCGCGGGCGCCCGTGATCTTAAGGCAGCCGCGACCGGGCTTGCGGCGTTCATCGGGAACCCGGATCATTCGTTTGCCGGTCAGATAAGCGCCCGTCATCGACTCGGGACACGCCATGATATCGGCAGGCGTTCCCGCCGCGACTACGTGTCCGCCGTTCACGCCCGCGCCGGGGCCCATGTCGATCACATAGTCGGCAGCACGAATCGTATCCTCATCATGCTCGACGACGATGACGGTATTGCCGATATCGCGTAGGCGCTCAAGCGTCTTGATCAGGCGCTCGTTATCGCGCTGATGGAGGCCAATCGATGGCTCGTCCAAAATGTACAGGACACCCATGAGGCCGGCGCCGATCTGCGTTGCCAGGCGAATGCGCTGGGCCTCGCCTCCGGAAAGCGTCGCCGAGGCACGATCGAGGGTCAGATAGTCGAGTCCGACATCGACCAGAAAGCGCAGGCGCTCCAGGATTTCCTTGACGATGCGCCCGCCGATAAACTGTTGGCGCTCGGTGAGTTCCAGGCCCTCAAAAAACTCGAGCGACTCACGGCACGATAGGCAGCAGACCTCGTAAATGGACTTGCCGCCCACGGTGACGGCGAGCATCTCGGGGCGCAAACGAGCGCCGTGGCAGCTCGAGCACGGCTCCTCGCGGATGTACTTCTCCAAGCGCGCCTTGGTGTTCTCATTCGTCGTCTCGGTATAGCGCTCGTACAGGATATTGCGCACGCCCGAGAACTTGGTGTCCCACTGGCTGCGGCGCCCATCGAGCTTTTGATAGTCGACCGAAATCTTCTGGTCGCCCATGCCGTCTAAAAACGCGCGACGCACCCGCGGAGGCAGATCCTCCCACGGCGTATCGACGCTCACCTTAAAGTGTTTGCAGACCGCAGCGAAAATCTGCGGATAGTAGTTAGAGTTGCCAAACAGGCTGCCAAAGACCCCGTCGGCGATCGACTTCGAGGGGTCTTCGATTAGGGCCTCGGCATCGACCGTCTTCTTAAAGCCCAGGCCATCGCACTCTGGGCACGCGCCATAGGGCGCGTTGAACGAGAAATCACGCGGCTGCAGGTCATCGATGGAGTGCCCATGCTCCGGGCACGCTAACGCCAGCGAATACTCCAGCAACTCGCCTTCGGTCCCCTCGGGAGCGTCGCGGTCGGGCAGCAAGTATACGTTCACATTGCCGTGCGCCAGCGCGGTCGCCTGCTCAACAGACTCGGCGATACGGCCCAGAGAGTTCTCACGGATCACGATGCGGTCGACCACGACCTCGATATCGTGCTTGAACTTCTTGTCCAGATCGATCTGATCGTCGAGCGAGCGCACTTCACCGTCGACACGCACGCGGCTAAAGCCCTCGGCGCGAAGATCCTCAAACAGTTTGGTGTACTCGCCTTTTCGCCCGCGCACCACCGGTGCCAGCACAAACGCGCGGCGGCCCTCCCCCGCCGTCAAGACCTTGTCGGCAACCTGGTCGGTCGTCTGGCGCTCAATGACACGGCCGCATTCGGGACAGTGCGGGGTGCCCACACGGGCGAACAGCAGGCGCAGATAGTCATAAATCTCGGTTACGGTGCCAACCGTCGAGCGAGGGTTTTTAGACGTCGTCTTTTGGTCGATCGACACCGCCGGCGAAAGGCCGTCGATTGAATCCAAGTCGGGTTTGTCCATCTGTCCCAAGAACTGGCGCGCATAGCTCGAAAGACTCTCGACGTATCGACGCTGGCCCTCGGCATAGATAGTGTCAAATGCCAGCGAACTCTTGCCCGAGCCAGAAAGACCGGTAATGACCACGAGTTGGTCACGCGGAATGGAAACATCGATATCACGGAGGTTGTGCTCACGGGCGCCGCGAATAACGATAGAAGAATCAGACATGGAAGCTCCTTGCCTCCTATTGCATCGAATCATACTGCCGATGAGTTTAGCGCACTCGACGCGCACAGATGTTCGTAATACAAGATTCGCAGACCTTTAGCTTTGCGTATCGGGCGCTTTGTTTCTCGAAATGCCGTGGAAAGGTTACAGTAATCTAATACTGAACTTAATTTGTTGTACCAGAGGAACGTCCATGACCGAAGATATCCCCCTTGAAATCACTTCGAGCGACATGGCCAATCTGCCCATATTCATCGCCGTCCTTATCGTGGCCGCCGTCGTCGTGCGCGTGTATTTTTCAATCAAACGCAACGAAAAGCCACCCATTGCCCGCGTCTTTTGGTGCGCGACGCTCCTCATCCCGCTCGGCGTGGTAGCTGCATGGGTTACGAATCAATTGCTCGTAAATGAGGGCAGCTCCCTATGGGTCCTTTCTTATTCGGCGCTCGGTGCTGCCGCCGTCATGCTTCTTGTCGAGCCCTTGGTTTCGGGACTTATCGACCAAACCGACCTTGCGACGGGAACGGTTGCCTGTATTTGCCGTGACATCCTTGTCATCGCCGCTGTTTCAGCGCTCTCGTTCGTTTCACTCGAAATTGCCTGCAACGAAACGTTCTATCGCATTCCCGCCAACTCATTCGGGTTTTCCGTCGGGCTGCTCGCGACGGTTCTGCTCTCCCTTTATTTGCTGGGACAGCGTCATGGAGGCGTCATGGCTCTCGTGCCCGTCGTCTGCTGCATCCTTGGCATTGCCGAGCACTTCGTCATAACGTTTAAAGGCGAAGCCATCCTGCCAAGCGATATCTTGGCCCTTGGCACCGCAATGGAAGTGAGCGAGGGATACGAGTTTACCTTTACCGCCGGAATCGTAACCTCTCTCGCCCTGCTGGAGATTTCCCTGGGGCTTCTTTCGCTCATCCGACCGCGAAAGCTCCGTACGCCCACCCATGTCTTCCCCGCTATCGCCACTAACCTCTGTGCTTTTCTGCTAGTGACCGTTGTGGGGCTCTCAGGCTTTTCCAACATCGACTTGGAGCAGGCGCTGGATTTTGGATTTGACCGTTGGCAGCCCATCACCACGTATGCGTCTCAGGGTTTTATCACTTCGTTCACCGAAATGGTCAACGAGTTGCCCATTGAGAAGCCCGAAGACTATACGCCCGATGAGGCGCAGAGCATCGAGCAGGAGCTCGCCGCCGCCTACGACAGCACATATGGCTCGAGCGAGCAGCGCGCGGCGGCCGTTGCCCAGTTCAATGAAATCAAGCCGACGATTGTTGCCATCATGAATGAGAGTTTTAGCGACCTTTCGTGCTTTGAGCAGCTCCAGGCGGCCGGGTACACCGGCCCCGCATTCTACAACTCGCTTCCCGACACACTTGTTCGCGGCACCATGCTCGCTTCGGTCGCCGGTGGCGGAACGGCGAACTCCGAATTCGAATTTTTGACCGGAGCGACAACGGCCTTTGTCGGATTAGGCAAGATCCCCTATCAGCTGTATCAGATGAATGGCGTAAACAGCCTGGCAAAGGACCTTAAAGAGCTTGGGTATACCACTACCGCTATGCACCCGCAAAACCCCGTCAACTACCATCGAGATAAAATCTATCAGCAGCTGGGCTTTGGAGACTTTCTTTCAATCGGCGATTTCGAAGGTGCGCCCTATTACCATGCCGGCGTATGCGACTACGCCACCTACGACAAGATACTCGACCTGCTTAGAACCGACGAAGCGCCGCAGTTCATCTTTGACGTCACGATGCAAAATCACGGCGGCTACGACTATGGCACCGTTCCCGCCGAAGAGCTGACAAACTATTGGGTCGAGGGAGCCAGCGAAGGCGCCAACAGCGCGCTCAACACCTATCTCACCTGCATCAACGCATCCGACCGGGACCTCGAGTACTTTATCAACGAGCTCCGCAACATCGGCAGACCGGTTGTTCTTGTCTTTTTTGGCGACCATCAGCCGAGCGCCGCAACGACTCTCAACGACGAGCTGTACCCTCAGGAAGATACGGCAAGCCACGCTTTCCGTATCTATCAGTCGACATATCTCGTCTGGGCTAACTATGAGATCGCCGGCAATACCGAGCTCAACGTCTACGACACCGTCGGGGCAAACGAGATTGCAGCCATTACCCTTAATAAGATCGGCGCCCCGCTCACCAATTACCAAAAGGCCCTGCTTGCGACAAGGTCAGATGTGCCCACCATCAATGTCGCCGGCTATCTCGGTGCCGACGGGCTGCGCTACGACTTGGAATCGGAAGACAGCCCCTACGCCTCGACGATCGACAAGCTGCAGCGCATGCAATACCTCGAGTTCGCCAGCAAAGTTCAGTAAGCCCGCCCATTCGCTTGGGCCCATCGTATTGCAAGCACGCTCGGCCCAAACGCATCGCAAATGACTCCCGCTCGCAAACGAGGGTACAATGACGCTCGTGTCACATCGCGGGGCCCCGGCCCCAGCATATACAAAGGAGTCATACATGGGTTGCGAACACGCACAGGCCGCCGGCGGACAAACGTCGCCGTCGCAATTTGAGGAGAACACGCTGTCCGAGGTCAAGCGCGTCATCGCCGTGCTTTCCGGCAAGGGCGGTGTCGGCAAGTCATTTGTCACCGGTGCCATCGCCACCGAGCTTGCCCGTCACGGCCACAAGGTCGGCGTCCTCGATGCCGACATCACCGGTCCCTCTATCCCCAAGATGTTCGGTATGAGTGGACGCCACGTCCATGCCCTTGGCAACCTTATGCTGCCCGAAATCTCCGAGCACGGCGTCAAGGTCATGAGCTCCAACCTGCTGCTCCAAAACGAGACCGACCCCGTCCTTTGGCGCGGTCCGGTCATCGCAGGCGCCATTAGGCAGTTCTGGAGCGAGACCTCGTGGGGCCCCATCGACTACCTACTGGTCGACATGCCTCCGGGAACAGGCGACGTCGCGCTCACCGTCTTCCAGTCGCTGCCGGTCGACGGCATCGTCATTGTCACGAGCCCGCAGGATCTGGTCTCGATGATCGTCGCCAAGGCGGTCAACATGGCCGAGAAGATGAACGTCCCCATTCTGGGCATTGTCGAGAACATGAGCTATATTGAGTGCCCTGACTGCGGCAAGAAGATCGAGGTCTTTGGCAAGAGCAAGCTCCCCGAGGTCGCAGAGCGCTATAACCTCGACATCTTGGGCCAGCTTCCCATTAATCCGGCACTCGCCGAGGCCTGCGATAAGGGCGAGGTCGAGACCGCGCTGCCCGATGGCATGTTGCCCAAGGCAGTCTCTGCCGTCGAGGCTATTACCCCGCACGAGACCGACGAGGCCTAAGTGAACGCGAGCGCCCTCTATGACGTCTTGGTAATCGGCGGCGGGGCTTCAGGCCTCGCCGCCGCCATTACGGCCGCACGCGCTGGCAAAAGCGTCTGCATCGTTGAGCGCGATGTCGCCTGCGGCCTCAAGCTCCTTGCGACCGGTAACGGCCGTTGCAACCTCTCCAACGAATCGATTGATCCTCAGCGGTATAACCACCCCGCATTCGTCGAATCCGTCATGGGCCCCCAGCCCGAACAAGAGCTTATGGGTTTCTTCTCCTCGCTGGGCATCATGACAACCTCCGAGGAAGGCCGGCTGTACCCGCGCTCCCTTCGCGCCGAATCGGTGCGCGACGCGCTTCTCAACGTTTGCGACCGCCTAGGTATCACCTTAATCTGCGGAGCCAACGTTGCCACGGCGCACAAAGCTTCCGAAGGCTGGGCACTCCAAATAGACCGTCCAGCGCGGGCGCTCAAGGCAAAAAAGCACGACGACCGAAAATCGGAGCTCCGCTCGCTTCGGAAGGCGCTCGCCGATGTCCCTCGCAAGAACGAGGCCCTGCAGGCACATACCGTAATTATCGCTACGGGCGGCAACCCCACCGGTATCGCCGATACGTTTCGCCTTCCCCTCACTTCGCTGCGCCCCATCCTCTGCCCCGTATCGGCAACGGTCGTTGGCGATCGAGCGGCACTCAAGACGTTGGATGGCCTGCGCGTCCGCGCCTGCTTGACGCTCGCCCGCAATCATAATGAGCTCTGGCACGAAGACGGTGAAGTGCTGTTTCGAACCTTCGGTATCTCGGGTGTCGCTGTCTTCAACCTCTCTCGTCGTATCCAGCACGGCGATACGATCCTGCTCGACGTTTTCCCCGACCTCTCCAAAGACGAGTTGCTCGATATGCTCAACCGGCGCGTTGAGCTGTTCGGTGACTTTTCACCCCGCGATCCCCGTTGGCTCGACGGCATGCTCGCCCCGCAACTCTCCCGCGTCGTCTGCACAGCGTTCGAGCAGTGCCATCCAGGCTCCAACGATGTCATCCATCTGGTCTCGATCCTCAAGCACTTTAAGCTGTTTGCCGAGGGGACGACCGATGAGCGCTCGGCGCAGGTCACGCGTGGTGGCGTATCTGTCGAGAGCATCTCAACACCCAGTCTACGCGCGCGCAGCGTTGTCGACGCCCCGCTTTACGTCTGCGGCGAAGCGCTCGACATCGACGCCGATTGCGGAGGCTTTAACCTTGCGTGGGCCTGGCTCTCGGGCATTCGCGCTGCAAGCAGCCTGTAGCCGCGCAGTCTATAATCAAAAACACATTCGGGCCGTCTGGGATACCGGACGGCCTCTTTCTTGCCTCTAAGGAGACCTCGATGATCGAAATCACCCAAGTCAACGCGTCGCTCGATGAAGCCGGCGATGAAAATGCCTGTCTCATTGTTGGCAAGCGAGTCGCCAAGCGCGTCCTACGTTGCAAGGACTCCGAGATCAAGTCCATCGAGCTCCGCCGCAAGTCAATCGACGCTCGCAAAAAACGAGACGTCCATTTTATCCTGAGCTTTCGTGTTGAGCTGACTAGTCCCCACCTCGAGCGAGAAGCGGTCGACAGCGTTGCCGAGCGTGACCGCTCGCGCGTACGCGCGATAGAAGACGATGAGCCTTCATTCCCCTCCCCCGCCTCCGACGCGCCTCAAGAACGCCCTGTCGTTGTCGGCGCCGGATGCGCCGGCCTTTTCGCTGCGCTTACGCTCGCCGAAGCAGGTCTTAAGCCCTTGCTCATCGAGCGCGGCGACCCGGCATTTCGCCGCTCGCAGGCGATCGACCTCTTTCTAAAGGAGCGCATCCTCGACCCCGAGAGCAATATCCAGTTTGGCCTGGGCGGCGCGGGAACCTTCTCGGACGGCAAACTCAATACGGGAACCAAAAATCCCGCCCATCGCCTTATCCTCGAAACCTTCGTCGAGGCGGGCGCGCCCCGCGATATTCTGTGGGATGCCAAGCCGCACATTGGCTCCGACATCCTTCCCACGGTCGTCACCGCTATATCCCAGCGCATCGAGCAGCTCGGAGGTGTCGTCCGCTATCGAACGAAGCTCGTCGACATTCGCATCGACGCGTCTGGCGCCATCACCGGTATTGATGTCCAATCGTCCCAAGACGCCGCTTGCGAGCCAATCGAGACAAAGCACCTCATCCTCGCCTGCGGGCATTCTGCTCGCGATATTTTTGAGCTCCTTAAGGGCCACAACGTGGCCCTCGCACAAAAGACCTTTGCCATAGGCGTTCGCATCGAGCATCCGCAGCGCGACATCGACCGAGTCCAATACGGAGCCTCGGCGGGACATCCTGCCCTCGGAGCAGCCCCTTACAAGCTCGTCGCCCATCTTCCCAACGGCCGCAGCGTGTTCTCGTTTTGCATGTGCCCCGGCGGGCAGGTTGTCGCCGCCTCTTCCGAGCAGGGCCACCTGTGCGTCAACGGCGCCAGTCTCAATGCCCGCGACGGACGCAATGCAAATGCCGCCCTACTCGTTAACGTCACGCCTGAGGACCTTCCTAACGATGACCCGCTCGCCGGCGTCGAGCTCCAGCGTGCCTGCGAGGCGGCCGCCTATCGCCTGGGCGGTTCCAACTGGAACGCACCGGCACAACTCGTCGGAGATTTCCTCGCAGGACGCGCCAGCAAGGCGCCCGGAAAGGTAAAGCCCACCTATCCGCTCGGTGTGACCTGGACGGCAATTGACGAAGCCCTGCCGCAGCATATCGTCGAGTCGCTCCGCCTGGGACTTCCCCTACTCGGAAAAAAGCTACGCGGCTACGACCGCCCCGATGCCATTCTTACCGGCGTGGAGACTCGTTCGAGCTCACCGGTCACTGTCACCCGAGACCGAACGTGCCATGCCGTGTCGACCCCGGGCCTCTACCCTTGTGGTGAGGGAGCTGGATATGCCGGCGGCATCATGAGCGCAGCCACCGACGGTATCCGTTGTGCCGAAGCCCTGATCGCAGACCTCTAACGCACGAATTCCAGCGCGCAAAAGACACAGGCCCCAAGCTCCACAGGGAACTCGGGGCCTGTTCACTATTTCTTAAACCGTGCACCCTGGCGTTTTCTGCCCGATGCGAACGTGGAACCCTTGCGGGCCTGCGAACGTAAGCGCTCGATCGTCTCGTCCTCAGACGCACCCTCGAGCATCGCCCGAATCTGAACGACGGCATCGCGCAGGCGCGCCGCCTCCTCAAAGTCCATGGCGGCAGAAGCGTTACGCATATCCTCTTCCATGGTTTCGACGATCCGCACAAGCTCGTCATGCGGCAGTTCTTCCAACTGCTCCGCAAGTGTCTGCTCGGGCGCCACCGTTTCCAGCACGCCACCCTCGCCCGACTCATCGGGCGTATAGAATGCGCCATGTCCAAGAGAGTCGCCCTTCGAGCGCCCCTTGGAACCCACGGTTTTTTCGGCCTCGGCAATAAAACTTGAGATGTCGTTGATGGCCTTGCGCACCGTCTTGGGCACAATGCCATGCTCTTCGTTATATGCCATCTGAATCTCACGACGGCGCTGCGTCTCCTCGATGGCCTCTTTCATCGAATCGGTCACAACGTCCGCATACATGATGACTTCGCCATCGGCGTTACGGGCCGCGCGGCCAATCGTCTGAATCAGCGAACGGCGGTTGCGCAAGAAGCCTTCCTTATCGGCATCGAGAATTGCCACCAGTGAGACCTCGGGAAGGTCTAGGCCCTCGCGAAGCAGGTTGATGCCAACGAGAACATCGATCTTGCCCTCGCGCAGCGTTCGCAGGATCTCGACACGGTCCATCGTCGCTGTATCGGAGTGCATGTAATTGACCTTAATGCCGGCATCAAGCAGATGGTCGGTCAGGTCCTCGGCCATGCGCTTGGTGAGCGTGGTCACCAGCACGCGCTCCTTGCGGGCAACGCGCTCGCGAATCTCGTCCTCAAGATCGTCAATCTGCCCACGAACCGGACGCACATCGATCTTGGGGTCGAGCAGACCGGTTGGACGAATAATCTGCTCAACGTCGTTTTGGCTCACCCGCAGCTCGTAGTCGCCCGGTGTGGCCGAAACATAGATAAACTGGGGTATCCTTGCCTCAAACTCATCGAAACGAAGCGGGCGGTTATCGAGTGCCGAAGGAAGGCGAAAACCATGCTCCACCAGCGTCACCTTACGCGAGCGGTCACCTTCGTGCATGCCGCGAATCTGCGGCACCGTCACATGGCTCTCATCGATGATGCAGAGCATGTCCTTAGGGAAGTAATCGATCAGGGTAAACGGCGGCTCGCCCGGTTTTCGACCGTCCAGATGACGCGAGTAGTTCTCGATACCGTTACAAAAACCCATGGTCTCGAGCATCTCGAGATCATAGTCGGTGCGCTGCTGCAGACGCTGTGCCTCGAGCAACTTGTCGGTCGCCTTGAGCTCGGCCACACGCTTCTCGCACTCTTCACTGATTGATTTCAGAGCCGCCTTGACCTTCGGCTTCTCGGTCACGTAGTGCGATGCCGGCCATACGGGGATGGCCTCGTACTCACGAAGCATCTCACCGGTAACCTCATCGATCTCGGCAATAAGCTCAACCTCGTCGCCAAAGAACTCAAACCGCAACGGATGCTCGGCATAAGGCGGATACACGTCGACAACATCGCCGCGCACGCGGAACGTGCCGCGTGCCAGGTCATAGTCATTGCGATCATATTGAATGTCAATAAGTGCATGGATAAAGTCATCACGCTCGAGCGGCACCTTCTTGTCGACGTTTGGAGCCAGACCCGCATAGTCCTCAGGAGAGCCAATGCCATAGATACACGAGACCGATGCGACAACGATCACATCGCGTCGAGAGAGCAGCGATGCGGTCGCCTGATGTCGCAGCATCTCGACCTCTTCGTTAATCGAGGAGTCTTTCTCGATATATGTATCGCTTTGCGGCACATACGCCTCGGGCTGATAGTAGTCGTAGTACGAGACAAAGTAGACCACAGCGTTGTTGGGAAAGAACTCTTTGAGCTCGCTCGCAAGCTGAGCGGCGAGCGTTTTATTGGGAGCCATGACCAGCGTCGGCTTCCCCAGGGCCTCAATAGTCTTAGCCATCGTGAAGGTCTTGCCCGAACCAGTCACGCCCAGCAAAACCTGATAGCGATCTCCGTCCCTCACACCCTGCACAAGCGACTCAATGGCCTTAGGCTGAGAACCTGCAGGCTCATAGGGAGAAACGACTTCAAACGGCACCTCAGCGCCCTCAACGCCAAAACGTTTGAGCTCTCCTCCAACACGCTCAACTTCAAATTCCGCCATGGATACTCCTAACTCATATATCTGCAGTATACGCAGGCGGCAGGCATAGTCCTATACGAACCGATCGGGATAGAGGGTCTTGTAGCGAACCCAGGCATTATTGACACGAATCAGATACGCCTGCGTCTCGGGAAAGGTGATTGCATTATGAAGCGACGTGCTCTGCTGCGCCCATCCGTCGACATTGCCCATGCCGGCGTTATAGGCGGCAATGGCGCTGTCAGTCGACCCGTTAAAATACGTTAGAAGATACGAAAGATACGCACAGCCAAACTCGATGTTCGTAGCGGGATCGTTAAGGTTGTCGGCGGAATACTCGCTACCATCGACAAGACCCTTGGCAATCATATCCTGGGCAGTCTCGGGCATCAGCTGCATCAATCCCCGAGCGCCTTGATTCGACTCAGCCTCGGGATCCCAATTCGATTCCGACTTTATGACAGCACACACCAGATATGGATCAAGATTGTGCGAAATGCTCGATTGCTTTACATACGCCTCGTAGTCAATTGGATACAAAGGCTTAAAGAAGGCGGCAGGAGCATACGAGTAGACGAGCGAAATAAAGCCGAAGACGAGCACAACGGCAAGTGGCGCAGCGCGATACCACGTAAAGAAACGTGTCTTAGGCATCGGCCTCCTCCTTATCCGTTACATCCCCGAAGCCATGGCGCACAAGCCATGCGTCCAGTTGTTCAAAGAGCGAATTATCGCCTCCCGCATTATCGATTACCGTCGTAGCGAGATTGCAAAGCGAAGCCTCATCAGGTTGGCATGCAGAGCGAGCATCAAAATCAGAGGACTCCATACCACGATGAATGGCACGCTCACGACGAACTGCCAAAGGAGCACTGATAACCAGAATTTCATCAGCCAGGCCAAAAGCATCCTCAAAACCAGTCGGGGCAGAAACCTCGACAACCGCAAAGGGATAACGGGGGGACGAAACCGTACAACAAACCGGATCGAGAATCCTAAGCGAAAGCTGTTCAATGAGAACGGGGTGCACAAGGTCATTGAGCCGTGCGA
The DNA here is from genome assembly GCF_003475205.1 of Collinsella sp. AF36-3AT. Classification (NCBI taxonomy): domain Bacteria; kingdom Bacillati; phylum Actinomycetota; class Coriobacteriia; order Coriobacteriales; family Coriobacteriaceae; genus Collinsella; species Collinsella sp. AF36-3AT. Next base: position 142,124 of record NZ_QROZ01000006.1, read on the forward strand.
CCGAATCAGGAGAAGCGAAAGCTCGAGAAGCGAGGATGCTGCGGCGAATGCCGCCCTCCTCATCCAAAATATCCCAGCCAAATTCTTCCGCGAGGGCATTGACGATATCGGAGCCTGGCACATACAGCGATTTGGCAAGCTCGTCCAGATCGATAAGCATGGCGCCATGAGATTCGAGATAGCGGCAGGCAGTCGACTTACCCGAAGCAATATTGCCCAAGACAAAAACGGTAAACATCAAGTCCTCCCTAACGCCAATGGGAGTTATTATCGCGCAAATACAAAAGAAGGACTCAAAATACAGCCAAACAGTAAGACAAGCTAAAAGAAGGCGAGTTCTTGTATTACAGCTCTTTATAAAACGCAAAAAAAGGGGAGGCCGCGAGGCCTCCCCCTTCTTCAAGTCAAGCGTA